>JAZONV010000070.1:0-4510 GCA_045654685.1 Clostridia bacterium
TTCAAACTCTCCATCTGTGAAAAAATGCATATTTTTAGTGCGGAAAGCGAAGATGGGCTGACGCCCTTCGAGCTTGACAATCAAAAAAGATGTGTTTTTTCACAAATGCAGAGCGTGCTAAGTTCGGCTCTCCGACGGCTAAGATAACACAACAAAACACCTCTAAAATGGTAACTGTATCAAAATAAGAGGCAGAACCTTACTCTTTTTGTTATTTTTATATATTCCAATATTCAAGAAATATTTATTATTCCTAAAATAAATGTATTGTAAGATGGTTACCATATATATAGAAGGGAGTAATTAATATGCAAAATCATGAAATGCCCACAGGTCTTGCAATGGCACTTGCACAAAGACCTGAGGCAATGACAAAGTTTGCTGTTCTAAATGAAACACAAAAACAAGAAATTATAAAAGGTACGCGTTTTATAACATCAAAACAAGAAATGCAACAGTATGTAGATTCAATTATCTCAAAGTACTAACGCGATAGCCAAATCAGAAATTTATATTTTATGTATAATTGCACATTATATAGTGGAGGTGATTATATTTATGGATGATAAGAAAAAACAAGATTCCAAAAAAACAGCAACAGATAACAAATGGGTTTCAACGGGGTTAGTTCGTCCGGATGATAAATCAGAAAGAAAAGACGGCCCCGGTGGAGAGGATGCAGACTAAATTATGATATGAGCCGATAACAAGAAATCTAAGTTTGCTTCAAACTTCTTGCATCACACGGCAAGTGTTACGGTTGGTTAACAGATGATACAAATTATCCTCTTTTAAACAATAAAACAACATTTTATGTCTGCAAAAATCATAATTGTTTGCCACCCACCAATGAAGTTAAAAGTCTTATTTAATATTAATAACGTTGTATGGAATAATAACACCAAGAGGTGAAGTTATGAAATCTATTTGGAATAATATTAAAAAGCCAGGTTTTGATGCACTATGTGGTGATATAAAAACAGATGTTTTAATTATCGGTGGCGGAATGTGCGGAATTTTGTGTGCATATATGCTCAAAGAGGCAGGTGTCAGCTCTATACTTACAGAGGCTACCACGCTTTTGGGTGGCATAACAAACTCTACCACAGCAAAGATCACTTTAGGCCACGGCCTTATATATGATAAAATAATTAAAAATTATGGACTTTCCAAAGCCAAACTTTACTACCAAAGTCAGAATATGGCTATGGAAAAACTAAAATCCCTTGCTTTAAATATTGATTGCGACTTTAAAAAGTGCAGTAACTTTGTTTACTCCTTATATGATAAACAGAAAATTGAAAATGAAGTTAATGCCCTGGAAAAACTTGGCTCGAGCGCTTCTTTTTGCGAGAAAACCCAACTTCCTTTTGACATTCAGGGTGCAGTAAAAACAGATAATCAGGCAAAATTTCATCCGCTAAAATTTGCATATGGCATAATAGATGGCTTAAATATATATGAAAATACCAAAGTCATAGAATTAAAGCCTCATATGGCAATTACAAATAATGGCAAAATCAGGGCAAAGAAAATTATCGTGGCAACACATTTTCCGTTTATAAATAAACACGGCGGATATTTTCTTAAAATGTATCAGCACAGGTCCTATGTCCTTGCCCTTAAAGACGCGCCGGATATTGAAGATATGTATGTTGACGAAAATATAAATGGTCTGTCTTTTCGAAGTCATAACGGACTCCTTCTGCTGGGTGGCGCGAGCCACCGTACAGGTAAAAATGGTGGAGGATACTCACAGCTTGAAACATCATATAAAAAATACTATCCCACAGCAAAAGAGGTTTCAAGATGGGCAACTCAAGACTGTATGACACTTGATTCTATTCCCTATATTGGCCAATATGGCGCTAAAACCAATGACATATATGTAGCAACAGGCTTTAATAAATGGGGTATGACATCTTCTATGGTTAGTGCAATAATACTAACCGATATGGTATGTGAAAGGGAAAATGAATTTAAAGATGTATACTCGCCACAAAGAAAAATAATGCACCCACAACTTTTTATAAATATGTTTGAGTCTTTAAAAGGGATTATTTCGCCAACTGTGCCCCGATGCCCTCATATGGGATGCGCACTAAAATATAACAAAGCGGAACACACTTGGGATTGTCCATGCCACGGGTCAAGGTTTGAAAAAGACGGAAAACTTATAGACAATCCTGCAACAGACGACAAAAAATAAATCAAAAAGGGCGTTGCCTCAATTTTGTGAGAAATCACATGTTGAGACACGCCCTTTGTTTAAAGAAAACCATGGTATGTTGTTTGTTTTGTATGCCGTAATCTAAAAAGACGACAATATTATATTTTCACTAAATTTGTTATCCTATTGCATAGTTTGATGGTGAGATTCCAAAATATCATTTAAACATCTTGGAGAAGGTATATATATCACAGTATCCAACCGAATTGGCTACAACAGATATTGACATATTTCTTTGTGTGTATACTCATTTTGCCACTTCAAACTAAACCATCTCTTCAGGACGGAACACTTCGTCAAATTTTTCGGCGGTGAGAAATCCGAGTTCAACACAGGCATCTTTGAGAGATATATTGTCCTTATACGCTTTTTTTACGGTTTTTGCCGCATTTTCATAGCCGATATACGGATTGAGAGCAGTCACAAGCATAAGAGAATTGTGCAGATTGTGATGCATCTTTTCTTTGTTTGCTCTGATGCCCGAGGCACAGTTTTTGTTGAATGATAAAATTGCCTCTGCCATGAGTCTTGCAGACTGAAGGAAATTGTAGGCACACACAGGCATGAAAACATTGAGTTCAAAATTCCCCTGTGATGCCGCCATTCCAACTGCCACATCATTTCCCATAACCTGAACTGCAACCATTGTCACAGCCTCGCATTGTGTTGGGTTCACTTTTCCGGGCATTATGGATGAACCGGGCTCGTTTTCGGGGATAAAGATTTCGCCAAGACCATCTCTCGGGCCTGATGCAAGCCATCGAATGTCATTTGCAATTTTCATCATGTCACATGCAAGTGCTTTTATGGCGCCATGGGCAAACACAAGTTCGTCTTTTGATGTGAGAGAATGAAACTTGTTTGATGCCGAAATAAATGGCTTTTGAGTGATATTGCCAATTTCTTTTGCAACCATGTGGGCAAATTCCTTTGGAGCATTCAGCCCTGTTCCAACTGCCGTTCCGCCAAGAGCCAGTTCGTAGAGAGGTTCCAGGGAGCGTTTTATGAGTTCTATGTCTTTTTCAAGACTTGTTCGCCATCCGCTGATTTCCTGACTGAATGTGATGGGGGTTGCATCCTGAAGATGGGTTCTTCCGCTTTTTACAATTCCTTCATTTTCTTTTTCGAGTCTTTTGAAGGTTTCAACAAGAGCGGAAACTGCAGGAATCAGTTTGTCTTCAAGGATAATAACGGCGGCAATATGCATTGCTGTGGGGAAGGTGTCGTTTGAAGATTGGCTCATATTCACATCGTCATTTGGATGAAGCAGTTTTTTCCCTGCAATCTGATTTCCTCTGTTTGCAATAACTTCATTGGCGTTCATGTTAGATTGTGTCCCTGAACCTGTTTGCCACACAACAAGCGGGAAATTATCATTTAATTTTCCCTTCGTAATTTCATCACAAGAAAGCCTGATGGCATCAAGCTTTTCATTAGTCATTTTTTGAGGATTCAAGACGTTATTGACTGTGGCAGATGCCTTTTTCAAAATTCCGAAAGCATGTATGATTTCTGCAGGCATTGTCTCAATACCTGCACCGATTTCAAAATTTTCAATACTTCTTTGTGTCTGGGCTGCCCAAAGTTTATCTGCAGGAACTTTAACCTCGCCCATCGAATCGTGTTCTGTGCGATAATCCATAAGCTTACAGTCCTTTCTTTTGTCAACTTTAATTGTGTCATATTTTATCATATATTAATTGTAACATGCAAAGACTTAAAAATCAATAAGAACATATCTGTCTTTGAAGATATGGCAGAGCATGATTTTTTTATTGTATAGGAATTTGCGCAGTATTTAGTTCGCGAGATGAGATGTATATCAAATTATGCTCGCGACTTGGGTGCAGGCTCAGCCTGCTTTTTTGCTGTATAGGAATTTGCGTTTTTCAAAAAAGTATGATATAATAAGAGCCAAGTCAAAAAAGACATAACAAAAAGAGGTCGTGCAAACCTTGGTAAAGTTATTGGTTTTTTGATTATCCGTTAATTGAATGGTATGTGTTTTAGGTTTTCGGAGACTGCAAAATACATTAAGAAGAATTGACCAAATTCTTGTAATTTTCAAAAAACGGAGTGCCTTTAAGGTAAAATTGAAGAAGAGCCATTTCATGCCCACACTTGCACAAGAGTGGATCAAAATGAAATGACAAGGAAATAGACGTTCTCCAAGCATTTTGATGGGTGTAGGAACGTCTTTTTTCTTTTGGTATAAATAAGCTCAATTTACCTTCGTGGCGATGATGTTTGGCATAAATCCCATAATACCGAATCATTTTA
>JAZONV010000071.1:0-16278 GCA_045654685.1 Clostridia bacterium
AGATTAAGAAGCTTTTCCTTATCGGTTGAGGTGATATTCTTAACAGGAATTCCTGTCCAGAGTTCAATAACAGATGCAATTTGCTCACTGGTGAGCTTTGTGGACTTTTGCTTTGCTCTCATTGAGGAAAGCTCATCTTCCAGACGAAGCTTATCGCTTTTTAATCTTGCAATCTGTTCAAATGGAATATCATCTGTTTCAGCCTCTAAATCTTCCAGCTTTTTATCTATTGATTTAACATCATTTTTAATCTTCACAACTGCCTTTGAGTATGGATTGTCAATATTAAGGCGTGATGCGGCTTCGTCTATAACATCTATAGCTTTATCAGGGAAAAAGCGGTCATTAATATAACGGTCTGCAAGGCTTACAGCTTCAACAATGAGGCTGTCGTCTATGGTTACATTATGATAAGCTTCGTAATAATCTTTGGTGCCCTTTATGATTTCAACTGTTTCTTCCTTTGAAGGTTCATCAATCATCACAGGCTGGAAGCGACGCTCCAGGGCAGCATCTTTTTCGATAAACTTTCGGTATTCTTCGTGAGTTGTGGCACCGATAACCTGAATTTCACCTTTTGAAAGGGCAGGTTTCAGAATGTTTGCCGCATTCATTGCGCCGTCTGCATCACCTGCTTTGACTATGGAGTGAATTTCATCTATTACAAGTATCACATTATCGTGCTTCGCTTCTTCAACAATATTTTTCAGTCTGCTTTCAAACTGACCTCTGTATTGTGTGCCGGCAACTATATTTGCCATGTCGAGAAGATATACCGATGCTCCGCTTAATTTTTCAGGAACATTACCATCTGCAATTCTTTGGGCAACACCTTCTGCAATTGCAGTTTTACCAACACCGGGTGCGCCAAGAAGCACAGGGTTATTTTTTGCTCTGCGGTTCAGTATCTGAATTGCACGTTCAATTTCTTTTTCTCTGCCGATTACTCTGTCAAGAAGAGATTGTTTTGCCTTTTCCGTAAGATTTGTCCCAAAATTGTTGAGACATTTTTTCTTTTTCTGCTCTTTCTTCATGGAATTTTTGGCTTTCTTATCATTAATCGGGATTTTTGCACCTGATTCTTCATCATTTCCATCAGATTCGGGATCCATCAGATTTCCTGCACCGAAAATATCAGCAAAGGCATCGTGCATATCTCCGTTTTCAATCATATCGGTCATATTATCAACCATCTGTTTGAGTTCCTCGGGATCTATGGCAAACTGTTCTGCCAGCTGATTTATAGGTGTTATACCTGAATTTATGGCACAAGAAAGACAGTAGCCTTCATTGACTACCTTTTTTCCGTCTGATTTGCTTACAAAAACCACCGCCGGGTTTTTATTACATATGGAACACAGTTTCATTCCGTCACCTCTTTAACTACAACATTATATATAAATTAGTAAAAATTTATTCAGAGTATAATATAGAGTATACCATAAATATTATATATTTCAAGGTTTAAAGTTAACAATAATTCAAAGATAAAATCAATATTTTTTACCCTTGCATAAAAAGAGGCGGCTTTTGGTGCGGTGATTGCATCAAAAGTCGCCGATTTTTAATTTATTGTCACGCTGTCCAGTTCATAAAAGTCTGCTATGGTTGTGAGATATGCGGTGATTCCAAAATCATCAGGATTATAATCTGACGGTATTTTCAAATCAAGTGTATGGCTTTGATTTTCAGCTGTCGCAGACTCGGTTACCTGAGACGTTTTGCTTATCATTCTTCCCCTTGAATCTGTAAGGGCGATAATGACAAGACCTCGTTTTTCATAACCTGTATGATTTTTTATTATGACAGAAGCCTCCGCATCCTCTCCCGGAGAAACGGCCGATATTTCAAAAGACTCAATTCCATAGTCAGGAGCTGTTACATCAAACTCAAATACTCCTTCACCGAATATGCCTGCCCCAAAATATGTGAGAGCGTCATTGATTTCAAGGGAGCATTTTTCTCTGCCAAAAAATTCATTTTTGGGGATTATTGTGACTGCCTTTTTCCCTTCAAAGTCGAATTCAACATCAAAATCCTCATCAACATCATTCACTTTAAAGGTGATGTTATCTTTTGTTATCTCTCTCATTTCTTCTGAAAAGGAAAGTTTGATTTTTCCTCCCGAAATCGGGAAAGAATCCAGACCTTCTGTTTCAGAATCACCAAAAACGGTGTGAGCAGATACCGTATATGGATTTGCAGATGAGAAAAGTTTTATGTTGTCAAGATAAAACGTTGAATAGAAGTCAGGACTATAGTTCATAAATCTTGGCAAGTTGAAATATTTTGCATCATTTAATCCTTCAGGCAATGCCCTGTCTGAAAACACAGTATCATCATTCAGCAAAAAATCATAGGTTCCGCCTTTAAAGTCGAAAACAAATCTTACGTTATACCATGTATCGGGAGAGAGTGTGTCATTTTCATAAACCGTTGGCCATATTCCGAGTTTTCCGTTTGTGTCAACAGTTACGCCCACAACTTCTTTGTTGTCATTTCCCTTAAGGAAAAACAGTCTGTTTATGAAAGGAAAACTTTCAAACTTTATGTCATATTCCAAAGTCAGATACATGTTTTTGCATTTCCCGTCAAGATGCTCTCCGGGGAAAACAATCTGCCAGGGATGGCCTGCAGAGCCTACAACAAAGGTTGAACCCTTGTATGTTATCTCTTCAGCCATGGTGGAAATTTTAAGAATACCATCCTGAACACTCATTCCGTATCCGCCGGATGTGCTGTCATTAAAGTCATAATAGTCTGAGGGATTTATGGTATTATCTACAAAGTCAATGTCTGCAAATGTTCCGACAACCACCGGTACAGGGTCATCTGCGAAAACAGACATTCCCATCACAAGTGATGCTATAAGTACTATTGCTGTTATTATTCTTTTCATTCCAATCTCTCCTCTCCTATTTTTTCAACGTTACAATTTCAATGATGGAATTCCATTTGTTGAGGGTGTTTCCATGACACATAAGTTTTATGAATCTTCCTTTGGCGTTTACATTGAATCCTTCAAGATCATCGGAAGTTCCGCTGCTCATGCCTGAAAATACCTGCGTATAATTTATGCCGTCTTCAGATATGAGAATTTCAAATTTGGTGGATCTTAATGTTCCTTCCAAAAATGCCATCATGAGTTTATCTATTTCATAAACTTCGCCATAGTCAATCACCATATACTCGCTTTCGCCATCTGCAGACCAGCGGGTCTTCATATTGAAGTCAAATACATTTTCGGGAGCGTTGCCATCGTTTGATGATGCATAGAATGAAACAGGCTCTATAACCTTTTCGACGTTGAGTTTATCTTTGAAAACTTCAGGTGTTGATTTCACTTCGGATTTAAGAATTCTTGCCAGAGAATCATAAGAATATTTATATCCCAGAAGATCTCCGTGGTCAAGAGGATTGATATATACAATTCCGTCATCACCAACAAAAGGTGCAGAGGTGAGTGTAATGTTTGTTCCGTTTTGGATTGCATTTGTGCTTCCCACCGTCACCTGCGTGCTGCTTTTTCCTTTTGTGAAAGTGAGAACATTTGCATTTTTATCAACTTTCACGCCTTCTCTTTCAAAATCCTTTTCGGAGATGTATGGCTGACCATTCACAAGTTTTGTGGGAAGTACACTTCCGTCAAAACGTTTTGTGGTTTTGTTGTATATGTGGAAATCTCCAACTCTTAAGACTCTTTCATCTCTCGGATAATCAAATTTTGTTTCTTCACCGTTTTCCACGGGACTTACAGTATATTTTCCGGGAGCAAGTTTTGCATAAATTGCATTTTCTTCAGTATCAGATTCACAGATTATTTCAGTACCCTCACCTGATATTTTCCATTTGCCTTCCATAACATCTGTTATAAGGACTGACATTTTTTCATATCCGTTGTTTCTCACATCAAGAGTGAAACTTCCTGACACCTTTTCGCTTTTTGAGAAAAGTACGGTTCTATCCATCACAGTTACGCCTGTGAAGTTTGCAACATCTTCTTTTATCATTTCAAGTTCAGGAAGTGATTTTTCACTATCTGTCACATACATTGCATTGAGGAACAAGTCATTTGCCTTTGCACTCTTTGGAGAAATTTCAAGTCTCCATTGGCATTGTTCGTTGTCGGTGTCTCCAACATCGGGATTGTGATAGTTCACTCCGTCAACATAACTTTCATATCCTTCTCCGCCCACATTTTTGTAGGTCACATTTCCTGCTTCGGGAAGAAGTGTCTTTATGACAAGTTTTCCCGAATAGCCATAATCATCTCTTGAGGTGACTGTGGTGTTACCTGTGGTTTTGGGCTCGTTCATTGTCTGAAGATTCCATGTCTTTTTATAACTTTTGTCCGCTGATGTTACGTTATCATAACAAACAAATGCAAGAGGATAATCTGTGTTAAAGAGATTTATGGCAACCATGGATCTTGTATAGTCTGTCAATTTTCCCGAATATGCGTTTGTTATATCTGTTTTTAAATATGTGAATTCAGGGGTTTCCTTGTTCGGTCCAACCCATAATCCCTCTGTTTTTGCCTCATCGGGATGTGAATTGAATTCCTCTAAAGTTGTGGTGTTTTTCTCTATGTGCTGACCACCGTCATTTGAGAATGAATCTTTTTTGAATGATGCAAAAAATTCTTCGCCGGGTTTATATACGGTCAGACAGTTTTTGGAAATGGTTCTTCTGTAGTAGTTATAGTTATGTTCAGCACCCCAACCACCGTTAACACCTGAATATGTTCCGCCGTGACCTGCAAGTGTGCCTTTATAATAAATCTGGAAGTTACCGATATCAGAATGTTCATGGTCGTGGTCACCCACAAGTTTTTCCTGACCGTTCATAAACACAACCGCCGTGTCACTCTCTATACCTTCCTGCCATGATGTTCTCATAAAGACCGATGTGAGAGGATATGAGGTTACATGAGTGAGAGAAAGTTCCTCACCCTCATCATCGGGGTATGCATAATCCCCATTGGGGTCAAACAGGAGAAGAGTGAGAACACCATTGTCATAGAGTGATACACCTGCATCATATGACTTGGTTGACAAACTTCTGATATATTCTCCCTTAATATATTTATTGCCATAATATGAGCCATAGAGCATCATGGGATATGCATTGAGACTATATGACGGACCATAGTTTTTGTTCCATGAAACAAAGGAATCTCCATCCTCGTGCCATGTTCCCTGGGGCAGTCTGTCATGAATCCATCTCATTGGAGTTTTGTCAAGTTTATCGGTGATTACGTTTTCATAACCCATACGGTCATAAACAATCTGGAAAAGTTGTTCCCATGCAACTCGTACCGGTCCGTAACTTGCACCTGCAGGGTGGTTCCCCGTTTCCATAAACATTGAGCGGGTTTCTACCATATTTTCAAATATCATTCCTGCTACAAGATTATACATTTCAGGGTCTTCATCATAGAACGCAATTCCTGATATGAGCTGGAAATAAAAGGCATCACCTTCGCCGCCGTGACCTGCAAAAATTTCTCTTGTGGTTGTGGGGTAGCCTATTTCCATAAGACTTGCAGTATATTTAGCATAGGAAATGAATGTTTTCTTATCTTCTTCCGTCATCACATCATAGCACCAGTCATAGATAAGTGCTGCCGTTGCTATTGTATAGCCCATGCTTCTTGTGATGTCGCCCTCTGACGGATTCCATGAAAGGGTGTCATACACCTCTATCATGTATTTTACAGTATCTTTTGCATGCTCTGAATCAACCTCGCCCATAAGATACATATATGCTCTGCACTGCAAAGTGAAAAGATGACTCATGGAAAAGTTGCTTGCTGTTCCTTTTGAAGGAAGTGAAAAATTCATCTCGTTGAATGCTCTTTCCTTAACCTGATTGTACATTGTTACAAGAACAGGACTCTGAGCATTTTCTTTCAGCTTTGGAATCATGTCTTTTGTCACCAAAACCCTCGGATGAACATTTTCGGGAGGAGTAATTGGCGGAAGAGCATAGAGATTTGTATCACCCGATACAACTGTCGGAACATCATCCTTGCCAACGGGAACAAATGATGAATTGCTTGTCAAAATAAATTTATCGACTTTAAATCCGTTGTCTCTGTATTTTATGAAATATTGAAATGTTCCTTCATTGACTTTTCCCGAGAAAACTTTTACCCATACATAGTCAGAATTATGTTCAAACCATCTTCCTACATACTCTGTTGAAGAAGCCGTACACATTTCATAATAGGAGTGATTTGACGCATCTGTACATTTCACCCTCACCCAGAGAGAATAAAATCCTGCTTCGTCTCTTGGGATATCTGCGCTGAAAACTATGGTGGGAGACGAAATGGTATTTGGGTCAGATGCAAAAGATGCACCAACAGCATTTAAGGAAAATCCGTTTGAAGCTGTTGCATCCTCAAAAAGTTCTGCATCTTTGCTGTGCTCCAACATCTCTGCCTCACGGATTAAACACCCATCCGAAACAGAGCTCCAGGATGATTTTGGAAGATTTATTGATTTATTTTCAACGGTATCATAATAATATATCTTTGAACCATCGGCATATGCAATACTTGAAAAAATGCATAAAACCAACAAAACACTTATAATTTTTTTCAATCCGTTCACCTCTCTACATTTTGTTTTTGTCCGATTCATTTATATAACACAATGGCTTTCGGATCGCCTGATATGCAATATACATACACGGTCTCATCAATACCGGAACCTGCGGGATATGCCCAAAATTCCGATGCTGATGATTTTCTTATCTGTGATTTGCCCTGAACTTTTTCACATACATAGTAGTTGAAATTTGCGGACTTCACATAGGATTCTGTGAGGCTTGTGGAATTTCCGAAATCATCCTTTCCTGTTGCCTCTATTGTCATTCCGTTATCATCTGCCCAGATGATTTTTCCGTATATTGATCTGTTTTGTGCAGAATAGGTTGTGTTGGAAGGGTTCTTAAAACTGTTTTCTATTTTCTTTTCGGATTTGTCATAAATGAGTGCAGGTGCTTCAATTTTACCGTATCCGTTGAGTTTAAAGCGGATTATGTCTCCACATTCGGGATATGTGTTTCCGGGTGCTATTTTCAGATTGTCACCTTCTGTGAAATATACTTTTTCAACACCATCCATAAATCCGGAAACCTTAACTCCTCCAACTCCATTTTCATCAACAGCATGTGTAACAGAATCTATAACAAAAACTCCAAGAGGATTGAAAAGTTCAGTTGCTCTGTCCACTTTCATAACAACAGCAGATGCAAAGGGACTTTCCTTTTCTGTGCCGAAGGCTTCAACAGTATAACTCTTTCCGCCATAGAATGTGAAGATTGAATACATTTCTTCATTATCTCTGTAATCTTTAGTGGGAACAGAGAATATTTTTGTGGACTTATTAAGGAGAATCTGACCACCGAGACAGCTTGTAGTTCCTGCACGATATTCAAGACTTGCAGGCTCTCCAAAGCTGAAAAGTCCGTCAATTTTTCCTGCATCCGGATCTATAAGCATCAAGGCATTCACATTTCCGTTTTCAGCTTTTTCAAACATTACAACCTGTTGAACTGCTCTGCCGTCTGTTATGCCGATATAGTCGGTTACTGCCTTTGATGCATCAACTTTTACAGTTTCCTCACCATATGTTACAAAAACCTTTCTTTCAAGAGTGAGAATTTCAAAAAGTCCTGCTCCTGTGAAGATTTTCATCTGCACGTTGCTATCTTGGTCCATTCCCTTGCCAATCTTTGCATCAACAAGATATGCAAGTTGCATATATGAAAATTCGTAGGGTTCTATGCCTGCAACAAATCCGTGTTTATCAAACTTCAAATTGACAGCCATACCCACGTTTATATCTTTCATAGCTGAATTTTTATATAATGTATGTGATGATTCAAATACATTTCCATCAACTTCGAAAGTGTATAGGTTACCTGAAAATTCTATCTGATTTATCTTTCCTATGAAACTGTCTATGGAAACAACGATATTTCTTATCTTACCATCCATTCCTCTTGAAACGCTTAAAATATCACCTTTTTTAATTTTTTCAGGAGAAACAGGCATACCTTCAACGTTTGTGAAAAGAACTTCCTTTCCGCCTTCGTATGATTTAAAGTTAATAACTTCACCGCTTCTTCCCACAAGGTGTATAACATCATCTGCTATAAAATCAACCTCATAGGTTTCATAGGCATCTATGAACATGTAATCATATTTGCTGTCAGAGGTGTTTTCTATAAAAGTTACACCGCCGTCAAGTTCCTGATATTTCCATGGATTCATATATGTATCGGTGTAGGTTTGACATAATTCACCGTTATATATTATTTTTATGTTTTTGTCATATGGTTTCTTTTCTTCACGGATTTTATATAAGGTGTCATCATCATAGTCATAATATTCAACCCTGTTCAAATCGGAATCAAAGTATTTCACGGTATATATATTTCCGTCAACCGTATAATACACATCCCCACTAAAGCCAAGCTTGCTGATGAGATTGTGGCATTTGGTGTCATATTTCATTTTTGTGCCGTCAAAAATTATTTCATCATATTCAAGAATCTGACTGTTTATGGTGTTTGTGCCGTATACAGCATCAATTGTTCCCATCTTTCTGTATATGTTCATATATTCCGAAAGATAGTCTTTTTCATAATTGCTTATATATGTTTTTTCGTCGGGGTTATATGCTTTTCTTTCCATCAAAGGACAACCTATTGCATTTTTAAAGAAAGTTGCAACATTTTCTGTTGTTATATAGCTTGCGGGATACTTTGGTGAAACCCCTGAAATTCCGAGAACTGTAGCTGTTGCCATATATCCCGATGGATAACCGCCATAGCCTTCCGCCATAGCTTCATAGCCAAGAAATGACACCATGCATTTTGTTACCTGTTCATATGTCATATATCCGTCAGGATTAAAGTTTCCGTCTCCGGAACCAACCATAATTCCCAGTTTTGCAACAAGGTCTGCATATATAGCCTGATTGGCAGAAACATCCCTGAAAATTGCCGATTCTCCGAGAGGTTGAAGTTCTGTTCCATACATTATGACATTTGCAAAAATTTGCGCAAGTTCTATTCTTTTTATGGGAGATTTCGGGTCAAGATTATCGGGAATAATTCCAAGGTCTAAACAAAATTCATAATCACCCGAATAAGTTGTGATTGTTTCATCCGTGACATTCTCTGCCATGGAAAAAGTTGCACTCAGAGAGAGAATAACAGATGCTATTAAAATTATTGATATGATTTTTTTCATCAGTTAACCTCCTCTGTAAGATTCAGGGAAAAGTATATAATTTTCGCCGCCTCTGCCCTTGTAAGATTATCTTTTGGGCAGAACATATTGTTTCCTTTTCCCGAAACAACACCGGCGCCTGCAAGTGTATATACCGCTTCTTTTGCCCATTGGCTGATGGATGAATCATCAGAAAATGTTTTTGTCTGTGATATTCCTTCATATCCTTTTTTGTTAAGAGCTCTTGAAAGAATTGTCGCGGCCTGTTCTCTTGATATGTCGCCATCAGGACTGAACAAAGAATCTGTCACTCCGTTTACAATACCATTGTCAGATGCAAATGCAACATATGGAAGACTCCATCCGGAAACGTCTGAAAATTTTGTGTTGTTTCCGTCAGGTGTACCAAAAAATGATGCAACAACAAGTTTGGTGAATTCTGCTCTTGTAATGTTATCATTTGGAAAAAATTCAGTTGCACTTTTTCCTGAAATTATTCCTCTGTTATATAATATGCCTATGGATTCATTGGCCCATGAAACAGATTCTATATCTGTGAAAGGAGAATCTTTTCTTTCAACATATCCATCATCAGGCAATACGGGGTCGGAAATTGCACTACCGCCTCCGGGAAGTGTGCCGGAAGCAGAGCCTCCGCCTCCACCACCGCCGCCTCCGCCGCCGTTTTCGGTTTTGGAGTATTTCTTTATGGCAGATTCCACTTCTTTTTTGAGTTGGGTCAAACTTGTGGCTGAAGAGTCTGACATCATGCGGAATATGTCATATTCTCTTCCGGTTGCAGTGATTTTTTTGATGATTATTCCTGCATCTTCATACTTTTCCTTATATTTATTGAGGATACTTTCCACATGACCATAGCCATCATCCTGGTATTGAGTGATGAGAGATAAAAGCGCCCACTCTTCAAAGCCTTCTGATATTTTTGCGATTTCATCATAGCCGGCACTGAGAACACATGAATTCATCTCGTTTCTTCCGGATTCTGAAATAAGAGTTCTATAATCTTCATAAAGGTCTGTCCCTTCAATTCCGATTATATCTGCATATGCAAGATATCCGTCCTTTGTAAGCTCCGGATTCCCCTCATAATATGCTCCGAGACAAAGAGCCTTTTCAAGCTCTGTTTTCATTCTGTCCGAGTCTATGGGATAATTATCTGTTTTTTTAATGAATTTTGAAATTGTGCTGTTTTGTGTGGTTTTGAAAATATCGGATGAATCAAGACTATATATGGCATAGATTTTGTCAACTATATCCGTTACATCTTCCGAATCATTTATTTCTTCAATTATATTGTTTTTTGCCTCATAAAAATAGAAATTGAAAGTGCCTCTTTCAGAAGATGAACCGTTTGTTATTACATAGCCATATTCGCCACCTTCATCGGAATTTGCGTCATACATTGGGATATCAAAAATATATTTTCCATCTCGAACTTCGCATCTTCCGTAGAACTGGATAGCCGTGCTTCCGTCATACAGAACATCTTCTTCATCATATCCGGGGTTGATAACAAGGATATTTACTTTTTGACCGTTTTCGCCATCACCGGATATACGAATCATATCATCCTCAAGATTTCCCCATGGCTCAATGGTAGCAGCAGATGCGCTGACAGTTAAAATTGAGATGGAAAGTATTGCAATAAGTATTAGTTTTTTCATAATATTCTCCACATTCTGCAAAGTATTTTATTGAGCAAAAAAAAGCGCACTTATTTTGTGATAAAACAAATGCGCTCCAATTCTCCATGCATATATTATTATAGTTTATATCTCAGTTTTTGTCAACAATGACAGATGTATCTTGTTATTCACTCAAGCCAAATTTTGTGTCCAAATCAGTTATTGATGTTGAATGTTTATGACACTATCATTTTATCAGGAACAGAATTGTTCCGGGCTTGATTGTATAGGTCGGTTTTTTCTCTCCACTAACTCTGTCTGTCCATTCCTGCTTAAGGTCAAGGATGTAATCTTTATCAGAAAGATTGGATACAACCATATATGTTTCATCGTTTATAAACTGTGAAACTATAACATTTGAAGGAACATCCGACAAGATTGCATCACAGTCTTTGATTTCCACATATGCAATACTGCTCTCTTTTACCATCGGCTTATAGAGAGCCATATATTTTGCCCAGCGACCATATTCATCGGGATCATCGGGAATTGATGACCAAAGAGAATATACATAGGGACCATCAGGGTTTTCTTTCATATGTTTTTCGATTTTTGCCATAAAATTATATTCACTATTTTCATCACCGCGAACATAGTCAATATTGTCTTCGTGTATTCCCTTGCCTGTAAGAGGACGTCCGGTTTTCAGAAGCGGGAACTGCATGAATGGTATAACTGATGCATAATAGAAATCAGGGTCAAATGCACCTTTATAGCTCATGTGCCAGCATGGAATAACATATGGAAGGTATTCTTTTCCGATTCCTGCCTCTCCACCTTTCACACCTTCTCCTATCCACAGATAGTCATATACTCTGTCAAGGCATTTGGGAGCACTGTTATAGTCTGCGTGAAGTTTATATATTCCTCCACGTCTTTTTACTTCGCCATATACGAGATTGAGTAAATCTTCTATTTCAGTTTCATATTCAAAATGAGTTACTCCTCTCTCGTCACGGGGATATCTGTTTATTCCGTCAAAGCCCCAGTCATTATAAATCCCGTCAAAGCCATACTTATCAAGTGCAGCAAAAGTTCTCGGCAAAAGATATTCTCTCCAGGCAGCACTTGCGGGACTGCATTTATGAAGGTGATAGTAGGATGAATGGATTGAATGGTCTTCTCCGATGAAACTGTCTTTAAAATCAGGGTCAAGAGCAGAAAAGTATCCCGTTGAAATATATGGAATGATTTTTATGCCAAAGTCATGACAAAGGTCAACAAATTTCTGCATACCATCAGGGTCAAAAGATGTGAACTTATCTGCGCCAAGGTGTCTTATGGCATCATTCCATTCCTCATGAATCTGAATAAGTTCCACGCCGTTTTTCGCCAGACTTTTCAAAAGATTGTAGTCATATTCTGTGGGTTCAATGGAAAACCTTGCTGGATAGTCACCAAGGTTATATGTCGCATGACCGGGGAGATAACTGTTTATTCTGTGTCTGAATGTGTAGTTTCTGTTTCCATTTGCAGCTTCGTTGATGTTATCAATTCTTTTCTGATGTTTTTCAAGTGTTAAAAATTCCATAATATCCTCCCGTATTATTCAAATACTTTGAATTTGTCTTCTTCAGTTAACTCGATTAGCTTTACTATCTTTGAAAAGTTATCATATGCACCGTCAAGTGTATCCGGATGATGGGCATCGCTTCCAAGATAGAATTTGCAACCACATTCCTTTGCCAATATGTATGGTCTTATTGCCTTTTTCCTTTCTTCATCGGTCTTATACAGATGGAAAGGCATATTGATTTCAAAGCCGGCTTTTTTACTTGCAATGAGAGTGTATACTTCCTTAAGTTCATTATCCGATAAAATGTCAAACATTTCAAGATGATCCGAAAAATTATCTTTTCTGTATACTTCGGCACAGGTGGGATGTGCAACACCGATTTTTTCAAAAGGCAAGTCCTTTTCCATGAGTTTTCTTATTCTGTCAAGATAGAGAAATGCTCGCCTTTCCACCGATGAGTCTTTTTCGTCAACTGTGAATCCGGTCATATGCATATGAGTTGTGGAAATGATAATAAATTCAAACTTATCAATCAACTCATCGCTTATGCCTATGCGGTTGTTTAGGTCAACATCGGTTTCGCATCCGAAATGAAATTTTGTCAGGTCATCCTGAGGCAGAGGAAGACTCTGCTTTATCCAATCATAATTCTGAGGCATGTACCATTCGTTTGCCCCTGAAACAGCTGAGTCCCAGAAATGGTCAGTAATGCAGATATGAGAAAAGTTATTATCCTTACCATACTTCAAAATACGCTCTGTCGACTGAAGAGGATCAGAGGAGCAAGAGGATATATACGAATGAATATGAAAATCGTGATCAATTTTATAGTCCATAATATTTACCATTCCTTTACTGATTTGACAAAAGTACATACTTATTAATAAAATACCACAAAGAGCAATGATAGTCAATGAAAAACCATTGTTTTTCCTGATTATATGACATTGTCATATACTATTTGAAAAGGTGTACATCATACAAAAAGTGCACTTGCTATACTAAAAAACAAGTGCACTCCAAATCTCTACACGGCTGTTATTGTAACTCAAAAAACATGTGTTGTCAATATTAATCAAAGATTTCGCATAATTCTTTTCTGTTTCACACGTCTTCAAACATCAGAATCCACATGAAAAATAATAATTCAACAAAGTTCGGTTGAAAATCTACCACTACAAAATCCCATTTGTCTGACTTGTGTCAGACAAATCATTTGTGAAAAAAACTTTCGTTGCCCCTCTCATAATTTCTTTGAGACTGAAGCAAGTATTGTCGGAATCAACTACTACATCAACTTCTTTTTTAATATCCGATTCAGGAATAACATCAACATATGGTCTGATTTCAACAGTTTTATAATATGTGAGAAGAGTATCTGCATTGCAGGTAAGGCAAGCGACATTCATCACTATCACAATCACCATAAAATAAAGCAACTTATTCATAAAAATTCCCCTTTCAAAAAGCAAATTGCAGCAAAACAAATACAATCATTTTGCTGCAATTTATTCTGATTAAGATTATGGAAGAGTTTTATACTGTTGTGCAGGAACATTTCCTGAACCGCAATATATTGTTCCGCTTATGTAACTATCGATTAATCCGCCAAGATTTCCAGTCCAGTTTTCTACTTTTGAAAGAAGTGTGGAATGTCCGGCTTTATCAACCACCCAGTACTCAATCATATTTCCATTAAGTTTGAAGTATGTATTTCCATACTCGCCTGTAGGAACTCTGTAGATAGGATTGTTGTTTACATCAACTGCAACAACACCGTTTACGTATTTCTGTTCTACAACTTCATAAACGTTTTCAACTATATTTCCATTTGCATCTTTTGCATTCTGGAAGAAAGCAAATTTCCATGTAATCTTGGGAGATGCCTTTCCGCCTGTGTAACGGAGAATTCTGTCTTTTCCGTCAGTACCGTCAAGAACAACACCATTGACAATAAGATACTGATAGTAGTTATAGGGTTCTGCCATTTCATATGCGGGAGCAGTCCAGGATATTTCTGCATCGTTTCTTATAGCAAAAGTATCATAGTCCCATTCCCATCCATCATTCATGTGAATAAGATATTCATTTGCTACACTCTTTGTTGCAAGTCCTGCATTACCTTTTTTGTCAAATTTTGCAGTTATATATTTGCTGTATACAAC
This sequence comes from Clostridia bacterium, assembly GCA_045654685.1. Lineage (GTDB taxonomy): Bacteria > Bacillota > Clostridia > UMGS1810 > UMGS1810 > RGIG1828. The sequence continues at coordinate 14,635 of JAZONV010000071.1, forward strand.
AGGAATAACAGCTGCAATATCTGCATCAGACATCAGATACTTGTTTGTATCTGCACTACGTGCGCTAAGTTTTTCAGTTGTAAGAACATTGTTTACAAGCTCATTCCAAACGTTTATTGCATTCACACTAAAGTCAGAATACATTCTCTGTTCATCAAGGTTAAGAAGATTTCCGGATTTGTCATAACGACCAAATCCATATTCTTTCATGCTAACGTCAACAACATATGCATTTCTGTTTGTTCTTGTTTTTAAAATTTCATCAGGAATACTGAAAGCTGCATTGCCAAAGTCCCATGTCCATGTCTTATTATTTACCTTTGTCTGCTGACGTTCCCAGATTGTGTATGGGTATTTAACTTCCCACATATAATCACGTCTTCTGGTTTCCCACTGTGGGAAAGAATTATTATATCTGGTGATGGACTGTTTTTTTCCGTCAAGATACATTCTGTCGTATCCTGCATAAGGATATACACTTTCGTATCCCTCTGCAGACCAACTGGGAGATACAGGAACAAGCACTTGCTTGTTTGTGTAATTACCATTAATTACCTCATTATAAATTCTGTTCGGATTATATGGATCTGTTGTATCATAACCTGCAAACACCATATTATCCATTTCTGTCTGCGCAAAAGCTGTTATGCCCATAGTAGCAACTACGGAAATAATGGCTATGCACGCAACAAGCTTTTTGAAAAGTCTCTTCATAGTAAGACTTTCCTCCCTTCGTAATAATATTTTTTATTATACATTACCTTTGATTATAATAGATTTGTCTGCAAAATGTATTATAATCAAAAATAAAATGTATACTAAAACAAAAATACATTTGTCAAATATTAGAATACTATAGTATTTCAGTTTTGTCAAGTAATATTTTACAATAAGTATTGTAAAATTTTGATTTATGCAGGGAGATGTTCTAATGTTAAGTAAAAGTATCAAGTTATTACGTACATCCAGAGGAATGAGTCAAGTGGATTTGGCAAAAAAATTATCAATAACAAAACAAACTGTTTCAAACTGGGAAAATGATAATATTCAACCATCCATAGATATGTTGGAAAAGCTTGCAGATTTTTTTTGTGTATCAACAGATTATTTACTGGGAAGAACCGAGGAAAGTATAATATCGACACTTGGATTATCTAATGATGAAATAGCACATATAGTATTACTGATTGAAGATTTGAAAAAACGCAATTAGTCCTTCGGAATCCTTCAACACCATGTTTGCAGTATAATACGAAGAAAAGCTGACACACTTTCATGATCATAAGACAAAAGATTTCGAAAACACTATATCTCAGTTGATTCAGATAATGCCTTGTCAGACTAAAAACATTCATAAGTAGCCAAAAAGAAAAGGAGTAAGGTGTATTCTCACCTTGCTCCCTATTAGTGATTATTAAATTAAATTTTGTTGCCCATTCATCTGTTTTTTAGCATGCCACTACCGAAAACCTTTTTACACAAGTATGAGATTCAAGGTAAAACAAAGGGGCTGTCTCTTTAACCGTATAAACTAACAAATTGGGGTTTAGCGGTTTAATAAACCTACGCTAAAGAGCAAAAAATGTCCCCCTTGCCTAAAGGGGGATGTCAATCCGAAAGGATTGACAGGGGGATTCTCTTTAC
>JAZONV010000072.1:0-2166 GCA_045654685.1 Clostridia bacterium
CTTCTTTTCCTCAGCATTTCAATCTTTGCGGTATATCCTGTCATATTTTCCAATATTAAAAATATGACAGAAGTTGGGATGAAACGAGAAACCGAACAGCAAAACAAACTTCTGCTTTTGCAGATTGAAAATGAAAATCTGCAAATGGCGGCAGACCGCATGGCAAGACACGACAGACGGCATCATAACCTTGTGCTTTTGGAATTTGCAAACAAAAACGACATTGAAACCGTAAAGGACTACTTAAAAACTCTTGTAGACGATGACTCCGATAGCCTTGGCGAAATAAACTATTGCAAAAATCCAACGATAAATACAGTTCTTTCTGTGTATGAAAAGAAAGCAAAAGATGCGGGTATTAAAGTAAAAATCTCAGCTCGTGCCGGAAATGATATACCTGTATCCCCTAAAGACATGGTTATAGTTATTGCCAATCTTTTTGAGAATGCAATCAACGCTACAAAGAAGCTTAAATCAAAAGAGAAAATTATTGATGTTGATATAAGAGAAAAAGAAACACGCCTGCTTGTGAAGATAGAAAATCCGTGTAAAACTAATCTGAAATTTGATGAAGTAGATTACGGTATTGGAATCAGTTCTGTTATAACAACCACAGAGAAGTACGAGGGCATGTACGATTTCACTGCCCAAGACGGAACGTTCAGTTCAAAAGTGTGTTTAAATTATTAAAATAATAAATCTTGAAACTCTCCTTCGGGAGAGTTTTTTTGTGCTTATCAAGGGTTGTTTTATCAAAAAAATATGCAATCTGTGCCAAAAATCTGCGATTTATGCCAAAATCAACATTTTTTATTATAGTTTGATAAAATCATAATGTGTAAATATGAGGATATAGGAGGTATAGAAGTGAAAGAATTAAAATACACAAGCGACGGATATTTGATTGTATCTGAGTTATACAAATGTCCTTTGTGGGAAAAGAGTTTAACCTGCTCTTCAGGCTGCGAGCACGATTGTTTTTTCTGTGAATATTCAGACTTCAGAAAACCGGAATATATGCTTGAGATGACAAATAAGTCTGCCGGTGAAAAGCTCTACAGTATTTGTCACAACGAGTTCAACAGGAAATAACATTAAAAACTCCAAAAAAATTTGTTGTTCTTGCCAAAGTGGCAAATTATATAGAAATTAAAAATTGAAAGTCAAAGGTGGTATTGGAGTGAGAAAAAATAACAAACGAATATTATCAGCCGGATTAGTTTTGTGTATGCTTATCTCCCTCTTTTCGCAAGTTGCATATGCAGAGGGCGGCAGCGCATTTGTATCAGGACAGTATGAAACTGTTTCGGGAGAGAATATTGAAATTGAGCTTAAAGCAACAGACTCTACAGGTGTTATTGCGATGCTCTGTGAGATTGAGTTTGATGCCGAGTTTCTTGAAATTTTGCGATACGATGATGCAAAGCTTATCGGAGGAACGCTTACAGCCAAAACAGATGAATCCCCATTGAAACTTTTCTGGATGGATGCACTCGCCATGGAAAATACATTGGTTGAAGGTGTTCTTGGTACGTTTACCTTCAAAGCGCTGAAGGCAGGAAAAACCGAAATCAATGTAAACTACATAGAAGCATATACAAAAGATGGAGATTTAGTTCCTTTTGAAAATGCAGTGACCCATGTAAATATAAAAGAATCGGACACTCCTATAGTCGAGGCAAAAGAATACACAATTAAGGCGCTTGCTGGAGCAAACGGAAAAATTAACCCGTCAGGTGAAATTAAAGCTACAGAGGGTAAACAACTACTCTTTATATTCACACCTGATTCCGGGTATAAAGTAAATGATGTAAAGGTTGACGGAGCAAGTTTAGGTGCGGTACTTGAATATACCTATGATTCGGTGAATGCGGACAGCGAGATTGAGGTGACATTCGAAAAAATACGCAGTTCGGGCGGTTCACCAGGCGGAAGTTCTTCATCAGGCAAATCAGATGAAGAAACCATTGAGAAACCTACTGAGGAAACAACAACTAAAGAAGAGACAACAAAAGAAGAACCCGTAAAAACAGAATGGGTTAACCCCTTTAGTGATGTAAAGACGGATGATTGGTATTATGAGTATGTAAAATACATTAACGAGAAAGAACTTATGAAGGGTATTTCCGAAACTGAATTCGCACCTAACAATACAGTTACAAGAGC
>JAZONV010000073.1:0-18846 GCA_045654685.1 Clostridia bacterium
ATGAAACAAGGCTAAAGCGAAAGCCTCCACTGTGTAAGGGGAGGTGGATTTGCCGTAAGGCAAAGACGGAGGGGTTGTAGCAAATTACTCAAATTCGATGTTTGAGACTATTATCAGTTTTCTGACAACCCCTCAGTCATCTTCGCATACGCTTGATGACGAGCCTTTCGTTCTGGTGGAAAATTCATCTTCAAACAGAGCGCTAGCCATCAACGTCATCAATTCATGTTCGCACCGTAAGAGGGTGCTCCACTCATTGGACGTTTTGCCATAAGTTCCACCTTCCAATCGTGCTTCGCACTCTTGGGGTGTCACTTAAACTCCAATTTATATTACCGCATTTTGTAACTAATATACCAAAAAACAACCACCATTGTCCGCACTTTCCGGACAATGGTGGTTGTTTTTTAACTGTTCAAAATATTAAGGATAGGTTTTGCAATTATTATTTCTGTAAAATTGGTTTTTTTCTTTGAAAATACATTCTGTTTTTATTCCGGTTCGCTTTCTCTTATAACATCTGCCACATAATTTGCAAATTCCATGCATTTTTCTTTTGTTTCCGCCTCAACCATTACCCTTAAAAGCGGTTCTGTTCCGCTTTTTCTCACCAGGATTCTTCCGTTTCCGTCAAGGTCTTTTTCCACCTTTTCTTTTGCCTTTTGCACATTTGGATTTGAAAGTGATGCATTTTTGTCTTTGACTCTCACATTGACCGTAATTTGCGGATAGAGAGTGAATCCGTCGGAGAGTTTTGATGATGGAAGTTTGCTTTCAATATATGTTTCCATAATTTTAAGAGCAGTTATGAGTCCGTCGCCCGTTGAGGCAAATTTTGAAAAAATTATGTGTCCCGATTCTTCTCCGCCAAGGCAGAATCCGCCTTTTGTCATTGCCTCATACACATATTTGTCTCCAACGTCTGTCACCTGACATTCAATGTTCATATCTTCAAGACTTTTGAAAAGTCCAAGGTTTGACATAACTGTTGCAACAACCGTGTTTTTTTCCAGTTCTCCTTTTTCTTTCATATACTTTGAACAAAAATACAAAATGTGGTCACCTGTCAAAACCTCTCCTGCACTATCCACCGCAAGACACCTGTCCGCATCTCCGTCAAAGGCAAATCCGATGTCGAGATTTTCATTTTTGACAAGTTCTCTCAAAGCATCCATATGAGTCGAACCGCAATTTTCATTGATATTTATGCCGTCGGGACTGTTTCCTATACAATAGGTTTTTGCACCAAGGGTGTCAAATATGCTTTTGGCAAGCATCCAGGTGCTTCCGTTGGAAGAATCAAGTCCCACACGGATGTTTTTGTAGGAATGTCTTGCAAGAGAGATAATATAGCCCGTATATCTGTTTCTTCCCTCGGAATAGTCAATGGTTTTTCCGATATCCGCACCATGGGCAAGGGGGATTTCAGGGATTTCGCCGTCAATATATTTTTCTATTTTATCCAAAACTTCCTCGGACATCTTCTCCCCTTTTGAATTTATGAGTTTGATGCCGTTATCATAATATGGATTGTGACTTGCAGATATCATCACACCAAAGTCAAAATCTTCTGTTCTTGCCACATAGGAAACCGATGGGGTTGTGGTAACGTGAAGAAGATATGCATCTGCTCCCGAGGAGGTAAGCCCTGCACAAAGAGCATATTCAAACATATAACTTGAACGTCTTGTATCTTTACCTATAACGGCTTTGCATCTGTGTTCCCTGCCGAAATACCATCCAAGATATCTCCCTATTTTAAAGGCGTGCTCTGCTGTCAGGTCTTTGTTTGCCTCGCCTCTGAATCCGTCTGTTCCAAAGTATTTTCCCATTTTCATTCCTCCCTTTTTTTCACTATGGTGTTTTCATCTTTAAATATGGAATTTTCTTCAATAAATCCCCTTACTCTTGAGAGGGGATATATGGTTGTATTTTTCCCGATAACGCTTCCCGGGCACAAAACACTTGAGCATCCAACTTCAACATTGTCGCCTAAAATTGCGCCGAATTTTTTGAGACCCGTCTGCACTTTTTTGTCTTGATATCTCACAGTAACAAGTGTTTTGTCACTCTTCACGTTAGACGTTACCGCACCTGCACCAAGGTGTGATTTGTAACCAAGAATGGAATCACCCACATAATTGTAGTGAGGAATCTGAACATTGTCAAAAATTATGGAATTTTTCATTTCCGTTGAATTTCCCACAACACATGATTTCCCAATCAGAACCGAACCTCTTATGAATGCCCCGTGTCTGATTTCGCAGCTTTCGCCAACAATACATGGCCCCACAATCTCCGCCGTTGGTGCAACTGTTGCAGTTTTTGAAATCCATACGTTTTCTTTTACTTCATCATATGCACTTTTATCAAGGCTTTTGCCAAGTGCTACGATAAATCTTTTAATATCAGGGATTGCATCCCATACTTTTTCATAATCACTTAAAAATTCTCCTGCTAAACTCTTTGTCAGATCAAAAAAATTTTTGGCACCAAAAATGTTAATCATTCCTTTCTGTCTCATACTCCATCATGCATTTCTGTCAAAAATATAGAAATTTTGGAAGATAGTGCAAGTTTTGAGTAACTATGTACAATAATATACCAAAAATTTTGATTTGTCAATAGTTCCTACTTTTATTTTACTCTATAAATTTTATGCAGTTTTTTAAATTTTATTTATAAAACAAAAATATAATATTTAATAATCAAAACTTTTGAAAACTATGTTTACAAAAGTTTCATTAATGACTATTTACATCTTGAATATACTTTTCTCAAAAATTTTAAGCCCGCACATTGCGATGCGGGCTTTTTCGACAGTCTGCGGGGATGGAAGATAATTCCGATGAATTATATCTTCCATCCCCCAACATCCCGAATGTCCCATGGTTTTTCCGTGGGCATAAGGGAGCATAATCAGTTTTCAGCGATTACTTTATTCAAGAAATCATATGCGGTTTTAATATCGCCGGCAGGGTCTTTTCCAACTTCTCTTTCTATTGTCAAAAAGCCTTTGTAGCCTATTTCTTCAAGGGCTTTAAGGTAGTTGGGGAAATCAACACTACCTGTTCCCAGAGGCACTTCTTCAAAATACTGAATATCATTGAAGTGTTCGGGAACGGGATGAACTGCCGCATAGATAAATTCGGGATTACCGTCATTTAATTTATTTCCGTCTTTTGCATGGGTGTGCACTATATATTTTGAAAGAGTGTGCACAGCTTTTACGGGATCATCACCTGTTACCATTTTGAAGTTTGCAGGGTCAAGGTTTACTGCAACACCGGTTGAACCGAGAGAATCAAGGAAGCCTTTCAGTACAACTGCTGTTTCGGGGCCTGTTTCAATTGCAAAATGAGCATTCATGGAGTCCGCAAAGTTTGCAAGCTCAAAGCATGCTTCCTGCATGATTTTGTAGCGGTCATGATTGGGGTCAGAGGGACCAATACCGATGTGTGTGGTGATGATGTCTGTTTCAAGGTCTTTTGCAAGTTCCACAATTCTCTTGGATTTTTCAATGAGTTCGGGATTCTTTTCTTTGTGACCAAAGCCCATTCCAAGGTCACCGCAAAGAGCAGAGAACACAAGGCCTGAACCTTTAACTTCATCAAGAAGAGCTTTTCTGTCTGATGAAGTTAAGTTTTCGGGAGAGTTTTCTCCGGTTGTGGCATACATCTGAATACCTTTTGCTCCGAGAGATGCGGCAGCTTTAATTGCTTCGCTTCTTGAGAGTTTGAAAGATTCAAGAATTACGCCGATTGGAAATTGATACATTTTAATCACCCTTTCAGATTTATTTAATAATTTTTTACTATACAGGAAATTGCTTTTTGCTTCGCGACATAAGATGTATATCGGATTATGCTCGCGACATGGGTGGGACTGTAAATTAATTCGTAAGAAGTAATTTACAGCCTCTTGGTGGATAGGAAAAAAAGATCCAGAATTGTCAAATCGAGCTCAAAGCAAGGCAAAGCCAAGCTTTGAGTGATAACCCGAAGGCGTACAAGAGTACGTCGAGTGGTGAGATTGGACAATAGCAAAAAGGCAAATAATAGGAGGGGCTGTCTCTTTAATTGTATAAACTAATAAATTGGAGTTTATCTCACTAACGAAGAGGGAATACCGCTAATGCGAAAGCCCTCCTTGCCTAAAGGAGGGTGGCACGCGCCAGCGTGACGGGAGGATTCATTATTCATAGAAATATGCACAAATGCTGTGTTTTCTAATGATTGTGTAAAGAGAATCCCCCTGTCAATCCTTTCGGATTGACATCCCCCTTTAGGCAAGGGGGACATTTTTTGTTCTTTAGCGTAGGTTTATTAAACCGCTAAACTCCAATTTATTAGTTTATACAATTAAAAAGACATCCCCTGTTAAATCCGTCTTGCGACGGAATAATTCTGCTTTGCAAGGATATAAAGACGGCTTTGATTTCATTATAATATCCTATGCTCTCGGATGAGCCTTATTATACACATCTCTTATTCCCGAATGAGCCATTTTTGCATAGACCTGAGTTGAGGAAATATCCTTGTGACCGAGCATTTCCTGAATAGAGAAAAGGTCTGCACCGTTTTCGATGAGGTGAGTTGCGAAAGAATGTCTTAATGTGTGGGGATTTATATCTTTTTTTATGCCGGCTTTTTTTGCATATTCTTTCACGATTTTCCAAAATCCCTGACGTGACATTACATCTCCGTTGCAATTTACAAAAAGAACTTGTGTTTCCTCGTTTGCCATAATGGGTCTTGCAAGAGTGAGATAATTTTTCAGGGCTGTTGTTGCACATCTCCCAAGGGGGATGATTCTGACGTTTTTGGTCTGAACACATCTTAAATATCCAAGCTCTGCATCCACATCATTGGTTTTGAGGGAAATCAGTTCGGAAACTTTTATGCCCGTTGCATACATAACTTCGAGCATAGCTTTGTCTCTGATGCCTCTTGAACTTGAATTTTCGGGACATTCTAAAAGTGCGTCAATTTCCCTTTCTGTCAGAACGGAAGGGAGTTTTTTTATTCCCGGTGCAAGTTTTATGTCAAGAGCGGGGTTGGATTTGACCGCTTTGTTTCTTAAAAGAAAAGAATAGAGGGAACGCACCGATGCAATACATCTGGATATTGAGGAGTCGGCTTTCCCTTGAGACTGAAGATGAGATATAAAATCCATAATCTGAAGTTTGCCTGCTCCGAGAATGTCGTAACCTTCTGAAACAATATATGTATTAAACTGTCTGACATCTCTGTAATATGACGTTACGGAATTGTCAGACATATTTTTTTCTTCTTTAAGATAACGGCAAAATTCCGTCACCACAATATTTTCCATAAACAAAACCTTCTTCTTTAGTTTAAAAACGTGGTAATTCCTTTGCAAAGAAAAGCTTCTGCAACCTCTGCAAAAAAGAGCAGGAGGACAAGTGCTCCCTGAAGCAATAGATAGGATAACCATTGCTTTCTTCTTGTGGACACTTTTTCATGCAAAATATTTTCTCTTGGTGAAAGGGAAAATTTTAACCCCGTAACAAAAAGCATGAAATATAGGGGGAGTGAAACCGAAAGGGGTATGACATAAATAATCAGATTTACCAAAGAACCTTTCAGGGAGAATATTCTCATAATCAAAGCACAACCCAGTCCCGAAGAAAATCCTTCGAAAGCATCCGAAACATATATTGCCGGAGAAAGAATCGGACTTGCAGATGCTATTATCACAAAGGCAAGCAGCAAAAGTTTCAGTCCGAGAGCATGAAAAACGGCATCCTTTGTCTCAAGTGGTTGTGAAAGAGAAGTGGTGATGTTTTGTGACAAAGAAGTGAAACCTTCATCCGCAACTTTTGAACCGAAAACTATCCCCACAACCGATGCGCATATCCACACAATAACAACAGAGAAAAACAAAGAACGATTTTCTTTGAAAAAGGAATTTATAAAACTCATACATTATCACCCATATAAAATATATGAGTGAAATCCTTAAGACTTGCCCATTTCTTTTGCTTTTTGGGCACAGGCGGTAACTGCTGAAAAAACAGCGTTTCTGAGCCCTGCGTTTTCAAGGGCTTTTACCGCTTCTATTGTTGTTCCGCCGGGGGAGCATACTCTGTCTTTCAGCTCTGCCGGGTGAAGATTTGTCTTGAGCATAAGTGAAGCACTTCCAAGAACAGTCTGTGCACACAGTTCATAGGCTGTTTTTCTGTCAATTCCGAGACTTACTGCCGCATCTGCCATTGCTTCCATGAACATAAACACATATGCAGGGCCGCTTCCGTTGATTGCGGTACATGAGTCTATGAGTTCTTCCTTTATCACAATTGTTTTTCCTGCAAGGTCAAAAATACTTTTCACAAATGAAAGTTCTTCTTCAGACACGCTGTCATCTTTGCACATAACACTCATTCCTTCGCCTGCAGTGAGGCAGATGTTTGGCATGACTCTTACGATTTTTTTCGAGGAAAGTGCATCTTTGAGGGTGGAAATCTTAACCCCTGCGGCAATTGACACAACAAGTTTTTCTGAAACATTGCACAAATCTTTTATTTGTTTGCAAACATCACAGATTACATTTGGTTTTACTGCAAGGACAATGCACTCTGCCTTAAGAGCTTCCTCCAGAGATACGCATTTTACACCAAGGTTTTTGACTTCATCTTTTATGAATTTGTCATAGACATATATGTTTTCTTTGCCAAATCCGGAACCGGACGCAAGTGCTTCAATGATTGCACCGCCCATATTTCCTGCTCCGATAATTGCTGTGGTTTTCATATTTCTTCATCTCCTGAAAATTTAGACGTGGAGTCATTATAGCATAAGGATGCTTTCAAGTAAAGGGATTTTTTCCCCAAAAAGAATATTATGTAAACTATGTCCAATTTTTGGGAGCTGTTTTTATTAATGTTGCAGAAAATATCCGAATAAAATTATGTAAACCAAAAAAACAACAGAAAAAATGTGTTGAAATTGGGGGAGATTGGTGGTATAATTAATTCACACAGTAAATAAATTGATTCGGAGGAATTTCAAATGTCAAAATTAACACGCGAAAAACTTGAGAGTGCCATGAGTGAAGCACTAAAGAAGATAGATGGTGCAATCCCTGATTTTTCAGACTGTTTTCCGTCTGCCGCAAGTGTTGACGGAGTATATGGAAAATCTGAAAACAATGGCGGCTGGACACAGAGTTTCTGGACGGGTATACTCTGGCTTGTCTATGAATATACAAAGGACGAAAAATATCTCAATACCGTAAAAGGACTTCTTCCATCGTTTTTCAACAGAGTTGACAATATGGTGGGTATGGGAGACCATGACATAGGTTTCATATTCACTCTTTCAACAGTTGCAGGCTACAAAGTGACGGGCGATGAAATTTTAAAAGAAAAGTCAATTGCCGCAGCAAAGGTTCTCGGCAACCGTTTCAGAGAAAAAGGACAGTTCATCCAACTTGCAGGAGAGGCAGATTGTGAAGAAAAATCACTATACAGACTCATCATTGATTGTCTCATGAACATAAATCTCCTTTACTGGGCAGGCAAGGAAACGGGAGATGAGGAATTCACAAGAAAGGCTTTTGCTCATTTTAACACCACAATGGACACGGTTGTACGTCCTGATGGTTCAACTTTCCAGAATTTCTATTTTGATCAGGAAACAGGCGAAAGACTCGGCGGCGGAACAAAACAGGGACTTTCTGATACAAGCGCATGGTCAAGAGGACAGGCATGGGGCGTGACAGGACCTGCATTTACATATTCATATATGAAAAATGATGAAAATCTTGAAAAATACTATAGCATTGTGGACTATTATCTTGATCATCTTCCAAAAGACCACGTTGCATACTGGGATCTCACTTTCACAGACGGAGAAGAACCAAGAGACTCATCTGCCGCATCAATTGCCCTTTGCGGACTCATTGAAGCACTTAAAATTATGCCCCTTGATGATGCAAGAAGAGAGCGCTACCAAAAGTGTGCAGATGATATTATGGAATCTCTCATTGATAACTACACCACAAAAGATGATGAAAAATCCAACGGTCTTCTGAAACATGCAACCTATTATTATGCAGGAAATCTCGGAATAGACGAATGCAACATATGGGGAGACTATTTCTATATGGAAGCACTTATGAGATATCTTAACCCTGATTGGAAAAAATATTGGTAATAATGGGGTTGATTGGTGCAAAATGCATTGAAATGAATGTGTATTTTTGTCATTTTTCCTAATTGTTTTTAAGCGGAAAATGATATAAAATAAACATATAATTTGTCCGGGCTGTGTAGCTTTGGAACAAACATTATTATTTGGAGGTATATACCCATGAAAAAATTATTGGCATTACTTCTCGTATTTGTAATGGTACTTTCTTTTGTATCATGTTCAAAGGGAGAAGACGAGTTCAAAGTAGGTTTTATTTTCCTTCACGATGAAAACTCAACCTATGACAAAAACTTTATGGATGCTGCCCGCGAAGTTCAGGAAATCCTCGGACTTTCAGACAGCCAGGTTATTTTCAAAACAAACATTCCCGAAGGTAATGAATGTTACGAAGCAGCAGCAGACCTTGCTGACCAGGGATGCAACATTGTGTTTGCAAACAGTTTTGGTCACGAGCCCTACATTCTTAAAGCTGCAAAAGAATTCCCGGATGTAGAATTCTGTCACTCAACAGGTACAATGGCACATACAGAAGAAGTTGCCAATTTCCACGATGCTTTCGCTTCAATCTATGAAGGCAGATATCTCGCAGGTGTTGCTGCAGGTCTCAAACTTAACGATATGATTGAAGAAGGCAAAATCACTCCCGATAAAGCAAAAATCGGTTATGTAGGTGCGTTCACATACGCAGAAGTTATTTCCGGTTACACATCATTCTTCCTTGGTGCACGTTCAATCTGCCCCACAGCTACAATGGAAGTAACATTCACAGGAAGCTGGTATGATGAAGCTCTTGAAAAAGAAGCTGCAACAAAACTTATCGAATCAGACTGTGTTCTCATCAGTCAGCATGCTGACTCCATGGGTGCTCCCACAGCATGTGAAAATGCAGGAATCCCCAACGTTTCCTACAACGGAAGCACAGCCAAAGCTTGTCCTGAAACATTCATCGTTTCTTCAAGAATCGACTGGACACCATATTATGAATTTGCAATCAAAGCTGCTCAGAACGGTCAGGAAATCCCCTATGACTGGTGCGGCGGTATCAAAGAAGGTTCTGTAAAACTTACAGATGTAAACCTTCCTGCAGCTGCTGAAGGTACTGTTGAAAAAATCGAAGAAGTTAAACAGGGTCTTTTAGACGGTACAATCAAAGTGTTTGATGCAAGCACATTCACAGTTGACGGCAAAAACCTTGATTCCTACATGGCAGACGTTGATACAGATGATAACTATACTCCCGATACAGAAGTAATTATGGATGGTTACTTCCATGAATCTGAATTCAGAAGTGCTCCTTACTTCGACCTCAGAATCGACGGAATCAAACTTACAAACGAAATGTATTAATTTTTAAAAAACTATATAGGCGGAGTAATGTTTACTCCGCCTATATTTACTTTATTGGCAACAAAAAATTATTGATAAACAATGGTTTTTTATTGCCAATAAACGGTAAAAGGAGGAAGATGCATGAGTGTAGCAACACTTGAATTGAAAAACATAAGCAAATATTTCGGCTCCGTAACTGCAAACAAGAATGTTTCCATGAGTGTAAATCGTGGTGAGATTCTTGCCATTCTTGGCGAAAACGGAAGCGGAAAAACTACTCTTATGAATATGATATCGGGGATATACTATCCTGATGAAGGTAAGATTTTAATAGACGGCAAGGAAGCACATATCCGTTCTCCCAAAGATGCTTTTAATTATAGAATCGGGATGATACATCAACATTTCAAACTTGTTGATGTGTTTACTGCCGCACAAAACGTTGTTCTCGGAATGGAAGACGGAAAAAGATTTAACATAAAAGAATATAAAGCACGCATAAAAGAGATAGATGCCCAGTATGGATTCGGAATCGACCTTGATAAAAAGGTGTATGAAATGTCCGTTTCCGAAAAGCAGACAGTTGAAATTATGAAAGTGCTTTTCAGGGGAGCTGACATTCTCATACTTGATGAACCCACAGCGGTGCTTACTCCTCAGGAAACCGGAAAACTTTTCAACATTCTTTCAAAAATGAGAGAAGACGGAAAATCCATAATAATAATCACTCACAAGCTCAATGAGGTAATGGAAATCTCAAACCGTGTTGCAGTGCTCAGAAAAGGAGAATATGTGGGAACTGTTGAAACTAAAGACACAACAGAAACAGAACTCACAGAGCTTATGGTTGGCAAAAAAATTGAGCTGAACATTGAAAGAAAAGAACCCGAAAACCCAACAGACAGACTTGTGATAGATAATATCACATGTATGAACAGAGAGGGGATTAAGGTTTTGGACTCTGTGTCATTTACTGCACGTTCAGGGGAAATTCTCGGAATTGCCGGAATTGCAGGAAGCGGACAAAGAGAACTTCTTGAAGCCATTTCAGGACTTCAGGCAATAAGTGTCGGAAAAATAATATACGACAATCCCAAAACCGGCGAAAAAGAAAATCTTGTGGGAAAAACACCCCTGCAGATTCGTGAGATGGGTGTAAGACTTTCTTTTGTGCCCGAGGATCGTCTCGGAATGGGTCTTGTGGGCAACATGGACATTGTTGACAACATGATGCTCAGAAGTTACAGAAAAGGTAAAAGTGCTTTTCTTGAAAGAAAAGGTCCAAGGGATCTTGCAAATAAGGTTATAAAGAATTTGAGAGTTGTGACTCCCGGTGCTTCCACCCCGGTGAGAAGACTTTCAGGCGGAAATGTTCAGAAAGTATTGGTTGGAAGAGAAATTGCCGCATCACCCACAGTTCTCATGGCGGCATATCCGGTGAGAGGTCTTGATATCAATTCAGCCTACACAATATATGACCTTCTCAACGAGCAAAAACATAAAGGTGTGGCTGTAATATTTGTTGGAGAAGACCTTGATGTTTTACTCGAACTTTGTGACCGTATTGTGGTTATAGGTGATGGTAAAATTACAGGAACAGTTGATGCAAGATGTGCCACAAAAGAAGAAATTGGACTTCTCATGACAAAAACTGCAGATAAGGAGGGAGATGAATAATATGAAAATGAGTAATATTAAAAATATTCTGACCCTTTCAAATTATCACATTGCAAAAAGAGATGAAATTGTATGGTGGAAATCATATCTCATAAGATTTGCGGCAATTATATGTGCTCTTGTTGTGAGCGGAATCATAACTGTATCTCTAACGGGGCTTAATCCGATAGATGTGTATGTCACCATGTTTGAGGGGGCATTTGGAACAACAAGAAGAGTGTGGAATCTTTTGCAAAACACAGCAATGCTTCTTTGCGTATCTCTTGCCGTTACTCCTGCATTCAAAATGAGATTCTGGAATATCGGTGCAGAAGGACAGGTTTTAATTGGCGGATTTGCAACAGCGTTTTGTGTTATATGCTTTGGTGACAAGCTTCCCACAATGGTGCTTATTCCCGTGATGTTCATAACAAGTGTGATAGCGGGTGCCGTTTGGGGACTTATCCCTGCCATATTCAAATCTGTATGGAATTCAAATGAAACACTCTTCACACTTATGATGAACTACATAGCAACCCAGATAGTTGCATATTTCACTCTTGAATGGTCTGTGCCAAAGGGTTCCGGAACACCCAGACCCCTTGAACACGGAATGCTTCCGTCTCTTGGTAATGACTATGCCATAAACATAATCATAGTAGTAATTCTTACGGTGTTTATGTATCTTTATCTCAAATACAGCAAACAAGGATATGAAATATCCGTTGTGGGCGAAAGTGAAAACACAGCCCGTTATATTGGAATAAATGTAAAAAAAGTAATAAACAGAACAATGCTCCTTTCAGGTGCTATCTGCGGTATTGCAGGATTTCTTTTGGTGGCAGGAACTGACCACTCGCTGAAATCCGACACAGCCGGCGGAAGAGGATTCACAGCCATCATGGTGTCATGGCTTGCCAAATTCAACCCCATAACAATGATACTCACATCATTTTTGATAGTATTTCTTGCCAGAGGTGCCGAACTGATCTCACAGAATTTCAGACTCAATTCATCATTCTCCGATATAATAACGGGAATAATAATTTTCTTTATCATAGGATGCGAGTTTTTCATTAACTACACCATTAAAAAAGTACATTTAGAAGGAGGAGCTGAAAAATGATTGCACTTATTTCAACAATTTTTACCCGTGCAGTAATGCAGGGCATACCCCTTCTTTTTGGCTCCACCGGTGAAATACTCACAGAAAAGTCGGGAAACCTCAACCTTGGTATCCCGGGGATAATGTATGTGGGTGCCATAAGCGGTGTGGCAGGCGGTTTTCTATATGAACAGAGCCTTTCGGATCCATCTCTCATAAGCCCGTTGTGGGGAATTCTCATTCCGCTCATATGTTGCCTTATCGGTGCTTCAATTATGGGACTTATCTATTGTTTCCTCACAGTTACATTAAGGGCAAATCAGAATGTTACAGGCCTTGCTCTTACCACCTTTGGAATAGGTATCGGAAACTTTTTTGGAGGCTCTCTCATTTCCATCACAAAAAGTGACGTTCCCTCAATTTCTCTAAATGCCACAAGTAAACTTTTCAGAGCATCTCTTCCCCTTGGTGAAAACGTGAACATTTTTGAAAAAATGTTTTTGTCCTACGGCTTTTTGGCATACCTTGCAATTGTAATTGCACTTGTTGCAACATATGTTCTCAATCGTACGAGAGTTGGACTTCATCTTCGTGCAGTTGGTGAAAATCCTGCAACTGCAGATGCTGCAGGAATAAATGTTTCAAAATATAAATATCTCTCAACCTGCATCGGAAGTGCCATAGCAGGTCTTGGCGGTCTTTATTATGTTATGGACTATGCAAACGGCGTATGGTCAAATAATGCTTTCGGTGACAGAGGATGGCTTGCTATTGCTCTTGTAATATTTGCAGTATGGAAGCCGTCAATTGCAATATTGGGTTCCATTCTTTTTGGTGCCCTGTATGTTATTCCTCACTATATTCCCGGTATTTCAATAACACTAATAAAACTTTTTGAAATGCTTCCCTATGGGGTAACAATTCTGGTTCTTGTCCTTACAAGTGTCAGAAGAAAGAGAGAAACACAACCTCCACAGCATCTTGGTCTCCCGTATTTCAGAGAGGAAAGATAGAGTAAAACACAGGTTGCATATATATTCGGATTTTAACGGAGATATATGCAACTTTGATATTATGTAAGTATGTCTCTGACATGCAGGAAAGAAGGTTTTTTATGAACGAATTTTTTATAAGATTTAATCTTCAGGATATGGTTTTTTCATTTCAGACAGAAGATTTTTACAATGAACAGAAAATGCAGGCTTCAAAAGAAGAAGTTGACAAATTCATTGAAGATTGCAAAAACTGGCAGAAGGAAAAGGCAGAGATTTTGAAAAGCGAAATTGACCTTTCCCCCATTTCAGGGAAAAAGATTCTCTATATCGGTGATTCCATAACTGCAGAGAGAACAAGCTACAGAGGTATAACAACATATGCGGCAGACTTTGAGGCAACAAACGGTGCAATTTCGGGTGCAACATCTGTGGATATGCTTCGTTTCTTAAAGGAGAATATCAAAAAATCCGATGCTGAAATAATTTCAATTATGATAGGCACAAATGATTCAGGTGCGGTTGATGGTGATGTATTTATAGTAAGTCCTGATGAATATCGCAGAAACATTCGTGAAATTCTTCGTATTTCAAAAGAAAAAACCGATAAGATTATGATTTCGACTCTCCCTCCCATAAACGAAGAGGCAATTTGCAAAATAAACAATCTTACAAATGACGGAAAATTCCGGAGGATGAAAGACACAATGACTGAAATTGTGAGAGAAGAGGCACAAAAAGCAGGGGTTTTGTTAAATGACGTGTATCTCCATATGAAAGATATGGACAAAACAGTGATTCTGGAAGAAGATGGTGTCCATCTTACAAAAGAAGGACAGTTCAGATATGCTAAAAACTGGCTTTTTAATGTTCTTAAATTGTATGAGTAATAAAGATATATAACGAGGTGTTTTTAATGATTATTAAATCAGACTGGCACATACATAGCGAAAATTCATATGATGCCACTCTTCCCTTGACAGAGATTTTAGAAAATGCAAAAAAGTACGGATTTGAAAAAATCGGTATCACAGACCATCTGAATTTTAATGACCAAAAGTTTCTGACAGATTTAAAAAACTCGGCAGAAAATGTGAAACAGATGCAAAAAGATCATCCTGAATTAATTCTTGGTGTGGAACTTACTCCAATTGAAAAGCCTGAATTTGACTATGTTGCCAAAACCGGCACAAGAGAAGGGTATGTTGCTCCCGACACGGACACTCCCTATGATATTGCTCTGCCTCTCACAAAAGAAGAACTGAAAAAATTTGGCGTTCGCTATGCTGTCGGTGCATCTCATTGGAGAGTGGATGTTCCCACAGAAAAGGAACTTGCATCAGATGTTGACTCCACCATAAGAGAATGGTACCGTCAGCAAATGTGGCTTGCGTGCGATGAGAGAGTGACAATACTCGGTCACCTCTGGTATCACGGAAAGGCTCTCTGGTATGATGATTTTTCCCGTATTCCCCGTTCCATGAACATGGACATAGCTCACGCCCTTAAAGAAAACGGAAAATTTGTTGAATGTAACAGCGCAGTTATCTTAAATCCACGCACAACAGAAAAATACAGAATGCAGTATGTGGAATTTTTGAGAGAACTTTTTGAAATGGGAATCCCCGTGACATATGGATCTGACTCACACAGTGCGTATGAGGATGCATATATAGAAATGGAAGAATATTTGAGAAAAGCAGGATTCCGTGACGGAGACTTTTATACTCTCCGGGAAAGCGACCTTTGGTAATTGTTGTTGTCCTGAAACCTGAAAGGGGAATTTTTTGAAATGATGAAACTTGACATTGAAAAGATAAGAGAAATAACAACCGGTGCTGTAAGGATTGAAGAAGAAAACTCTTTTATTTCTTTTTTCAGATTCACCAAAGAACAGGAAGAATTATATAAAGTGAGAAATGATGATTTCTATATGAAATCATTCTCTGCATCAGGAATCAGGTTTTCGTTTATAACCGATTCCGAAAATCTTTTGATAAAGGTGAGAATGTCACAGGCTTCATCAAGAAAGTATTTTTCGCTTGATGTGTTCAAAGACGGAGAATATCTGGAAAGCCTTGATAATTTTTCAGACAGGGAACTTTCAGGCGACTATTCCAAAACAGATTGTCCCCTCGGAGATTTTTCGAAAAACTTTAAATTAGGAGACGGCAAAAAAAACGTCTGCATACATCTTCCCTGGTCTGCAAAGGCGGAATTTGAAGGGATATATGTGGACAAAGGCTCTTTAGTTGAGGCCGTAAAACCCAAAAAGACTCTTCTTGCCTTTGGGGATTCCATAACACAGGGATATGATGCTTTGCGACCTCATAATCGTTACATTTCAAAGCTTTCGGATTTTCTTGAGGCAGAAGAAGTGAATAAGGCAATTGGTGGAGAAATATTTTTCCCTGACCTTGCAGACACAAAAGAATCATTTGTGCCTGATTTAATAACTGTTGCCTACGGCACAAACGACTGGAACAGCATTGACTGTGAAACCTTCAGAAAAAATTGCAGAGGATTTTTGGGAAATCTTTCCAAAAATTATCCTGATGTTAAAATATTTGTTCTAACACCTATTTGGAGAAAAGAAATAGATGAAAAAAGAGAGTTTGGAGAATTTGGCAAGGTTGAAGAAATAATAGAAGAAATTGCCAAAGATTATGAGAACATTAAAGTCATATCAGGATTTGACTTTATTCCTCATGAAGAAAAATATTTCGGTGATTTGAGGCTTCATCCAAATGATGAGGGATTTGAACTTTATGCTGAAAATTTGTATGAAAAAATCAGGGAATATCTGTGATTTACGGAGGAAAAATGAAAGTATATTCAGATAAAATAGGGCAGATGGAAGTAGATTATGCATTTGATTGTATGGAAGTCTGCAAGCAGGAAAGTGCAAAAGAATATGGATTTAACCATCCCTATTTTACTCCCGGTGGTTCCTATGGTCAGCAATGGTGGCAACTGGATTCGTCTCTTGCTCTTTCGGGATATAAGTGGAGAGACAGAAAGTTTTGTGAAACATCGCTTTTGAATTTCATAGAGTCTCAAAAGGAAGACGGCAGAATATGTCTTTGGGGAAAGGATGTTCTTCCGGGAACTGTTGCCGGCGGAAACATTCCCAAACAAACAGAAGGAGTATCTTCTCTTCCTAAACTTTTTGATGTTGCATATCACATCCTGAAAGGTTCCTCAAACGGAGAACTTAAGAAAAAAACCTATGATATGCTGAAAAAGTATCTCAATTGGTGGTATGACAAAAGGTTTGACGGAAAAACAGGTCTTATCAGCGCTGTTTTTGAAGAAACCTTTATACCATATCTTGACTATGCCGGAGAATATGCACCGGTAGATACAAATGTTGAGGTGTATGTTGGGTGTCATTATCTTGAACTTCTTGCAACAGAGCTTGGAAAAGATGAGGATGCAAATCTTTTCAAAAAAAGGAAAGAAGCTCTGAAAAGGGCAATAAACACATATTTGTGGAATGAAGAAAAGGGTGCATATTATCCCTACAGCCTGAAACAGGGAAAACAATCAGACATTCTTATGGCTTCAACGTTCTATCCTTTGAGACTTTCTGTTGCAGAGGGTGAAAGAAAAGAAAGACTTATTGAACTTTTAAGAGACGATTCTCATTTTAACTGGAATACAATTCCGTTGACTTCGGTTTCAAAACGTGATAAAATTTTTGTAATAACCCATGGAGGATATCAGGGAAATGCAAGCTGGAGCGGAAATGTGTGGACTCTCATAAATGAGATGGTCATCAGAGGACTCATCGATTCCGGCGAGAGGGGACTTGGTGCCGAGCTTGCATGGAAAACTCTTGTTGCATTTGGAAAAAACACAGCAGAGTTTATAAATCCTTTTGACGGAGCAGGACATGGAGTTATTAAATATGCATGGTCTGCATCCCAGTATGTGGAGTTGATTGTGGAAGTGATTTTCGGAATCAGCTTTGACGGTGTAAAAAAACAGGTGAGTATATCACCAAATCTTCCATCGGAGCTTAAAGACAAGAAACTGTCTTTGGAAGAACTGAATCTTACGGAGGACACAAAAATCAGTGTTTATATTGATTCGGGAAAAGTATCCTTTGAGGTTTCCGACAAAGCCGTTACCGTCAAAACCGACTATGGTAATGAGGTGTAGGCAAAAAAGCAATCCCGAGGATTTCAAAATATAAAAAGAGGTGGGTTTATGAAAAAAATATTATGTGTGATACTATCGACAATACTTTCGGTATCTGCTATGGTTTCTTTTGCTTTTGATGATGTGAAAGACAGTCATTGGGCAAAGGAATATATTGAAAAACTTACAGATATGAATGTCATAAACGGATATGAAGATTCAACCTTCAAGCCTGAAAATAATGTTACAAGAGCAGAATTTGTAAAAATGCTTTCTCTTTCATTTGAACCGGAGTCCAAGGGTGGTTTTTTTGAAGATGTTGAAAGTCATTGGGCAAAAGAATATATTGAAAAATGTGCAGATGTTTTTCCTGCAGAAGGAAAAGAGTTTTTGCCGGACACAAATGCAACAAGAGAAGAAATTGCCGCTTCTTTGAGTACTGTTCTCAATCTTCCAAAGTCCGATTCTGTCAGAAAAATTTCCGAAATGTTCAAGGATTCCGAATCTGTTTCCGAAAAACTTTCTGATAAAGTTGCATCAGCCGTACAGGCGGGAATAATTGAAGGCTATGAAAACGGAGAAATCAGAGGAGGCAATCCCGTCACACGAGCAGAGGTTTGCACTCTTATTGTAAGAGCACTTGAATATAAGGAAAAAGAGGGCACACAAGAGCCTGAAACAGACGAAGAAGTTGAACCCGAAAAACCGGACAAGGAAGAAAATCAGGGAAACGGCAAAGAGGAAAATGTGTCAGACCTTGAACACATATACACTCTTGTTCCCGGGAAGAATTTGCTTCTTGTGACTTCTTCAAGAGAGACAAGAGATGAAAAAACCGGAGACAGAGCAGTACGTCTCAACTATGTTCTTTCGGGAGATGACACAGAGTATTCCTCCGTGGTTTCAGAGGGGGCAGAAATTGATATTCTCGGCGGAAGAACTTCACTTTTTGAAATTGAAAAAGGCGATATTCTCCTGATTGACAGTGGATTTTTGAGACATATTGACAGAATTTTTGTTCTTTCATGTCTTGGAGATAATATAAATCAGGGTAAAAATATCTATGTTCCCGATGCCTCAAAAATTGGCGAAAAGGGTTCTGATAAAAAATATGAGCTTGTTGCAGGAAAAATCGAGTCAAAGAAATCCAAAGATAAATCTGTGGTTGTAACTTTGGAGGATGGCGAGATTGTCAGCATTCCCAGAAGTGTTGATATAAATCTGTATCACCCCATGTTAAAATCTCCGTGGGAAAGTGCGTCGCCAACTTCCGTCACATCAGATGATGCAGTTTTGTTTGCAAGATATACAGAAGGTGTTGTAACAGAAGCGGTTGTGGCGGTATATGCAAGATAAATTGTAAAATTCATGATTATGCATTAATCTGAACTTGATAAATAACAATTAGTGAAATCATGGTTTCACACAAAAAACGTCCGCAATTTGT
>JAZONV010000074.1:0-4815 GCA_045654685.1 Clostridia bacterium
GGATGTGAGAGCAGTACGTGCAAGATGGAAGAATAACGGAAGAGAAATCTCTGTTTCGGGATTTCCCGGATTTAAGCCAAAAGAGCTCATAGAGATACCACAGATAATAGCTGAACTTGAAGAAAGAGGCATAATCACAAACCCGGGTCTCTGGAATGTGAAGTGTGTGTCAGATGTGAATGCATACTGGCTCGCAAGAAAGATTTGCAATCAGACAAAAATTGGCAAGGGGAGAAACCCTAAACTCGAATCCGTCAACGACATTGTTTGGGAACTTGGCGAAAGAAAAGTTATTACAGACACTCACCTTTGGATGAAACTTTTTGAAAAGGACAAGGACCTTTACTGGCTTGGATATAAGGCTGTTAATATGACTTGTAATATGTGAGGAATTTAAAATGTATATAAAGACATCAAGACCCACCAATGAGTCAGGAGGAAAAATTGATCCTGAATCAATCTTAAATTATGTGGAAAACATTAAGGAAGAAATATCATTCACTCTGGAGAACATAATCAAAAAAATTGAAAATATTCAGATAATATTAAAAGAAATCAGAGGTGATAATCCATGAGAATTACGGATGTAATAACACAATGTGACAGAGTCAAACCCAATGAATACTCCTATGCTCAAAAAAGAGACTGGATGATAAAATTAGAATCTGAAATCAGACAATATGCAGCACAATATTCGTATGCCTCTGTTGATAACTTTTTTTCAGATGAAGAAAACCCGGTTTTGTTTCTGGACGATAATAACTCAGATATATATTTATTTTACATTATATCAATGATTGATCTTTTCAATCAAGAATACGAACTGTATAACAATTCATCATCATTTTATAACGACAGATTAAGGAAATGGCAGAAAAGATTCCGAAGGGAAAATATGCCAAAATGCAAAATTTCAATCACAGTATAGGAGGTGGATAAATAATGCTTCCATTTATGACAACCAAAGTTAAGTTTAGTGAGAAAGTTATCAGGACATTCCTTGGACTCAACCAAAGTGAAGATTTGACAGTTGGAGAAATTACCGGATGCATAAATACTACATCCGAATACTTCCCTTCTCTGGGAACAAGAAAAACAAGAATCAAACTTTCCGAAACTGTCGGAATAATCAACGGACTCGCTTCCTTTGACGGATATATTTATACCTCATACATTCCGGACAGCAACAAAATTTTCCTGAATTTCAACGGAACAGATTATGAATTTACGGACTACACCACATCTCCCACAGATCAAATCAGAAGATTTGCTTCCCTTTCAGATAGTATTCTGATTATTCCCGATAACATAATTTTTTACACAAATTCCAGAACCTTTTCTAAAATTTGTATCTCAAACCAATCTTCTGCATCAACGGCAAGAGCAAAATTTGCAAATGAAACCGACAATTCAGACTTATTGGACGGCGCTCAGATAAGGTATATAGCATCTTATGTGCACAACAGCATTTCATGCAGAAGAACCGTTTATACACTTGGCGGTTCAAAGGATTTTTACTATTCTAATTTTGATTCCAATCTTAAAGCCGGAGACATTATAAATCTTAAAATGACAGTATTTTCGGACAACGCTCCCGATGATGATGCATATGACGAATATATTGAAAAAATGAAGCTTGGAATAACTGTTAAAATTAAAGAAGTCAAAACGATAACCCATTCAACAGTTATCGGAGATATAACCGAAACCGTTGAACTTATTTTTGACGATAACACAATTGATACGGGCGGCTATAAAAATTTGCGAGCATCAAAAATATCCGTGGAAAGAGGAATGCCCGTACTCAATAATATTTGTTCTCACAACAACCGCATATGGGCAACAGCCGGAAATGAAATATATGCCTCAAAACTTGGTGATGCATCGGAATGGAATGATTTTTCCATGGACTCATATGGCACTTTGCCTTATGCATGTTTTAGCACAAAAGCAGAGACTGACGGAGCTTTTACGGGTATCATCCCCTACGACAATTTCATTTTTGCATTCAAAGAAAATGCCATACACAAAATCCACGGGAATTCTCCCGATGAATATACACTATATACAAAAAGGTGCTCAGGGCTTAACAAAAATTCTGATTTATGTATTTGTATCGGCGCAAATTCCATTATATATCCTTCCATTGACGGAATATATACTTATTCTGATGATTATCCGGTATGTATTTCGTCTAAACTGGATTATGATTTCACGCCTTTAAGTGCATGTTCAACCAATAAATATTATTATGTCCTCGCCCAAATAAAAAGTGACAAAAAAATATATGTGTATGACATAAAAAGGAAACTATGGCATATTCATGATGCTCCCTCCGATTCTCTTTTCATGACATCTCATGGCAAAAATGTATATCTGGCAACCAATTCCTACATTATGCAAATCGATTCGGATTTCGGCGATGAAACTCTAAAAGATGATGCTTTATGGAACTTCAAAATGGAATTTGACGACAGACTTTTTGCCAAAAGAGGTTATGGAACAATTTCTTTGAGATACACCCTAAACAAAAATGCCTCTTTCACAGTAAGGGCACTATACGATGACAACACCAGAGGTGCTATTTGCGGTGCTGTATACGACGAAAGTCAATCCGGAGGATACACCATTACCATTCCAATAAAAAGATGTCGGAAGTTTATTTTGGAATTTTCAGGAAGGGGGAGATTCCTTCTGAAAGGCTTAAAACTCAAATTCTATCAAGGCAGCGAAATATAAACAATATATCTATATTTCAGGAAAGGAGTAATTATATTGGCTACATATTATGACAAAAAGAAAATTATTGATGAAAACAAAGATATTTATATCTCTGACTATGACAAGTCACTTTCCCCGGATGCACTTTCAAAAATTGTAGAACAGAAAAAAATCTACAAAAATGCGGAAGAATCCGGGGACAGCGAAAAAATGAAAGAGGCTAATCAGAAAGCAAACAACATAAGAATGACATATGGGAATTATGACGGAGGAAATGACGGAAGCAAATACAACCCAAATGGTAATATGGGTAATTCAGATTATGAAATCAGGAATTTCTCAGACTATAATTCCCCTTATGATTCACAAATGAAAGATATTTTAAAAAAGATTGAGAGCAAAAAAAGTTTTTCATATGATTATGAAAACGACCCGGCTTTTAAGGCATATTATTCACTTTATCAAAAGCTTGGAGATGAAGCATATGAAAGAGCCCTCTCGGAAAACGCCCTGCGCACGGGTGGAATGGTAAGTACCAGTGCAATATCTGCCGCAAGCGGCGCCAAAAACCACTACAATTCTATGATAAGCGATAAAATACCGGAGCTTTACAAAATTGCATATTCAAGATACAACGACGAGTATGAAAGGCTGTACAGCATGTTAGAATATCTTTCAAAACTTGATGAAATATCGTATTCACGATATAGGGATGAAATTAAGGATTTTGAATCGGACAGAGACTATTATTACACTAAGCAAAATGATAGTTTAAATCGTATTTATGACACATACAAAACTGACAGCGAACTGGAGTATCGTATAAACCATGATATAAACGAAATGGATTACAAAAAAGAAAAAGATGAAAACGAAATGAATTACAAAAAGGAAAGAGATGTAATCGAAGACAACAGAGAAGACAGAAAAATTTCCGAACAGGAAAATAATAACAGATATGATGCTGTTGTAAATCTTGCGAAAGCACTATACGGAAAAACACCAATTAGTGCATCAGTTATCGACAAACTCTATTCGCTTCTTAAATAACAAACAGCTCTCCAACCGGATTTATGGTTGGAGAGCTGTTTGCTTTACATATTATGTTCAAAATATTTATGCTACGTTGTTATGAAACAATCCGTTATTAAATATTTCATTATTCTCATTCGTTATACACATCTTTTTCCACATTGTCAACATTTTTTGCAAGAACACAATTGATTTTATTCAAAAAGTAGAGGTTTTATCCACATTTACATATGCTTTTTCGTGTTTTTTGCAATTTCTACATATTCATTATTCATAATTAACCACCATCATGTTACAGTTAATAAATATTTATTTTTCAAAAAAAGTATTGACTTTTACTTTTGTCTATGATATAATAACCAAGTTGAAAGAAATGGCCGAGTAGTTCAGTTGGTTAGAATGCCAGCCTGTCACGCTGGAGGTCGAGGGTTCGAGCCCCTTCTCGGTCGTAAAAAAATAGCACTTACCGTTAGGTAGGTGCTTATTTTTTTTGAGATGGGGCTCGAACCATGAGAGGGTTTTTGCAGTAGTCGGAAGAAAATACTCCGAACTTGCCTCAACGCCTTGAAAACAGGCTCTTTCTTTGTTGTCAGTTTTCAGTATACCTCGTATTACTGAAAACTTCCGCCTCGAAAAATCTCTTTTTTCAAAGCGTGAGGTTCAACGAATTTTCAAACCACAAATTTTACAATTTATCAACTTAATATTCTGACCAATATCAACTTCTTTTAGACTCTCTTAAAATTATGTGATTAAAATTTGTGGTTTAAAAACATGTTCTGATTACTTTCTTCCGACTAAAAACGATTGATAATCGTTTTTAGCAAAAAGCGGCGCAGTCGGGTACCGACGGCGAAGCCGTGGGTCGACAAGCCATTCAGACGCGCAGCGGATGTGCCCCTTCTCGGTCGTAAAAAAATAGGGGCTGTCTCTTTAATCGTATAATGTGCATAATTATGCGAAAAATTGGAATTTATCTCACTAATGATGATGATAAAAACGCAAAAGCGAAAGCCCTCCTTGCCTAAAGGAGGGTGGCGCGCGACAGCGTGACGGGAGGAT
>JAZONV010000075.1:0-11767 GCA_045654685.1 Clostridia bacterium
GTATCATTTTGTCGACATTCTCAATAACAGTATCACGAATTGTAATACCGGAATTAGTGAGTTTGTGGAAATGGTTTGAAAAAATCTTTTGTAAAATACTCATACGAATATTTTACATTAAAATCTAGAAAAAGGAAACCCCACCCCTCAAGAATGAGGGGCAGGGGTGTTGATGTGCGTGTTAACGCACTTTTTTACAATAAAAATTGAGTTGTTTTTCTAAAAGGAATTCCCAAAAAGATGTATAATATGAGTATAGGCAAAACATCTGTAGCTTTTATAGTGAAAATCACAAAATAAAAGTTGATTTTATTCTTCGGATGCTTTAAAATAAAAAGTGATATGGTGAATTGTGGAATAAATATGAAGGTGTTGCATAAGAAAAGAACAGCATTATAGAGAAAAGCCGCCAAAATGAGTAAGCACAAAATCAAACTATAAATTTTAAAAGGATGGTACCAAGGTATGAGCTTTATTAAAGATGATTTTATGTTGAAAAACAAAACAGCGAAAAAATTGTATGAATATGTTGAAAATCTCCCGATAATTGATTATCATTGTCATCTTTCCCCAAAGATGATAGCAGAGAACTATAAGTTTGAAAATGCCTTTGATCTTTTCCTTGGAGGAGATCACTACAAGTGGCGTCTTATGCGCTCAAACGGAATTTCTGAAGATTACATAACCGGCAAAGCCGACATATATGAAAAATGGTGTGCCTTTGCAAAAACTGTTCCTCTCATGATAGGGAACCCCATGTACCATTGGACACATCTTGAACTCAAACGTTATTTTGACATAGATGTAACCTTGTCATCAGATACCGCAAAAGAAATCTGGGACAAAATTAATGAAGATCTGAAAAAGGAAGATTTCCGTGCAAAAGCCCTTATTAAAAAATCTAATGTGGAAGTTATATGCACCACGGATAACCCATATGATGACCTTGAATATCACAAGGGACTGAAGGATTTTGACGTGAAAGTTCTTCCCACATTCCGACCCGATCTTTCACAAATCAAATCTGACATAACAGACAGAATGGACTATTTCCATCAAAACGGATGCAGACTTTCAGACCATGCCATTGACGAGATGAACGATGAACTGATTGAAAAAATAGTGTTCCTCGGTGAAGAATATGCAAAACGGGGATGGACAATGCAACTCCACATTGGAGCAATGAGGAACAACAACACTCCCATGTTTGAAAAACTCGGACCCGACACAGGCTTTGACTCCATAAATGATTTCCCCATAGCCGGTGGGATTTCAAAAATCATGAACGCTCTTGAAACAAAAGACGCTCTTCCCAAAACTATTCTCTACACTCTGAATCCCAAAGATAATTATGTTCTCGGAACCATGCTCGGCAATTTCCAGAAAGCACCTGTTCCCGGAAAAATCCAGTTCGGTTCAGGCTGGTGGTTCAACGATCAGCGTGACGGAATGGAAAGTCAGATGAAATCTCTTGCAAACCTCGGACTTCTTTCACGTTTTGTGGGAATGCTGACAGATTCCAGAAGCTTTGTTTCCTACCCAAGACACGAATATTTCAGAAGAATTCTTTGCAATCTCGTTGGAAAATGGGTTGAAGAAGGGGAATATCCCGAAGATTATGAAATGTTAAAAAATATAGTTCAGGGAATTTGCTATTATAACGCAAAGGAATATTTTAATTTTTAATAATCGCTTTTTTAGGAGAAGACAATGAAAAAAGCAAATGTTACAGAATTCTCTCAAAAAGAATTTTTGAATCCGCAAAAAGAACATAATTTAATATACACATGGATATGGAATGAACCTGTGACAAAAGAGTTGATTGACTGTCAGCTTGAAGAATTTCACAAGGCGGGAATCGGAGGCATATATATTTTGCCCATGCCCGAAAACTTTCGCCCGACTACAATGAAAACAAGCATGACTCCCGATTACCTTACTGACGAATTTTTCGAATGCGTGAAACACGCTCTTGAAAAAGGAAAAGAATTGGGCATGGAACTGTGGCTCTATGATGAGGCAGGGTGGCCGTCGGGTGGTGCAGGAGGAAACACATATTCCGAGAATCCCGATTCCGTTGAAACAATTCTTTCCATGAGGGAACTGACTATAAAGGCAAAAGAAAAATATTATCTTTCAGAAGATGCTGTTTCGGCATTTACGGGGAAAGAAAGGGTGTATGACGGAAGCTCTTTTGAAAATGACACGATTGTAACAGAATACTACTGCGAAAAATCAAACGTAAAATCCCCCTTGAGTCCAAACCGTGTTGACAGTACAAACAAAGGTGTTGTTGACACATTCATAAAAAACACCTATGAAAGTTACAAAAATTCCCTTGGGGAACTTTTTGATGATGTGTCTGCCGTATTTACAGATGAACCAAGCGTAATTCAAAATCTGATTCCCGAAAACTTTTTTGATGTGTTCAGGGATAAATACGGATATGATATAGAAAATTTTCTCTACTGTATATACGATGAATGTCTTGCAACAGAAAATGAAGAAATGCTTGCAAGAATTCACTACGGAAAATTGTTGGGCGACTTATTTTATGAAAATTATGCCAAAAACATTGGCAACTGGTGCAGAAAACACGGCAAAAACTTTGCAGGACATCTTGACATTGACCACCTTCCCGAAGGTGCGGCAAAACAATGCTATTTCAGTCATTTGCACTCACTCAGGGAATTTGACATTCCGGGAGTTGACGTCATATGGCATCAGATTCGCATTCCTCAGGATGGAGAAGCTCCCGTTCCCGAGGGGGCACCGTTTTTTCCGAGACTTGCATCCTCTGCCGCTCATCAGTCGGGAAAGAATCTTGCTCTCACCGAATCCCTTGCGGTATATGGTGACGGAGTGACCCCCGATGAATTCCGATATGTCCTTAACTATCAGGCAATAAGGGGCATAAATGTGTTTAACATTATGCTAACCTCATCGGGAACTTCCACAAGATCCCAACTTGTTGAACGTCCTGTGTTTTCATATCTCAAACCCGGATTTTATAATCTGGAGCATTTAAACACCTATTACAAAAGACTCTCATATCTTTTAAAACTCGGAGAGGCACAAATTGACACCGCTCTATATATTCCCTGTGCCGATTTCTGGGCAAATGGCAAAATGTCTGAAAAAGCCTCTGAAAGTTACATATCGGAAGGTGTAAATCTTGAAAGACAAAACATAGAGTTTGATATAATTGACGATTATTCCGTGACAGATTCGGAGCTTACAGATGAAGGACTCAAAATCGGAAACGTCACATACAAAAATATCATTGTTCCAAAATGCAGTTTTATGCCCCAAGAGGTAAAAGAAAAAATCGCGCCTTTTGTGAAGAATCGGGGAGATGCAAAAAAAGATTCCCAAATCAGGATAATGAAAAGGGAGCTTTTGTCCGGAACACTCTGTTTTATTTTCAACGAAAGTCAAAGTGCACTTGAAACATCCCTTTCATCCTATGGTGACAATCTGTATAATCTCAATCTTTCAAATGGCGAAATCTATAAAGTGAAATGCGAGAAGATAAGAATAGAGAGCGGTGATATCAAGGTGATATATTCCACGGACCACGAACCTGAATCCGTAAGTGGTGAAAAGGAATATGCTGTGTCCCTTTCAGATTTTGAATTGACAAAGGTAAGACAACTTGACATTTCCAAAAACAGTATTATCATGAAGGAAGTTTCCACAGACACAGAAATCACAAATGAATTTTCGGGAGAAATGACCTATCGTGCCGCATATGAACTTCCCAAAAGTCCCAAGGGCGGAGAAAGATACAAAATCATTTTGAAAAACACGTCTTCAAGTGCATGCATCTCCATAGACGGAACAAAGACTGTAACTGTCGGAATAACGCCGATGGAGGCGACAATAGATGGTTCCGAACTGAAGGAGCGTGGCATTGTTGAAATTACGGTTGCCAATACCGGGGCAAATGAAATTATAGCCAAAGAAAGTATTTTGTCTGAAGAACCTGCAACTGTATTTAAAACATATCATGACAAATGTATTGATTTTGAAAGAAAAGCTCCCAAAATCCGGTTTGGAGGAGCGGAGTTTTTCAAAATTTCAGACACAAATATATAAAAAGGAGCAGAGTTATAATGAAGAGATTTATTTGTTTGATTACGGTGGTTGTAATGCTCGTGGTTGCAATACCCACAATCGGATTTGCAAAAGGTGCAGGAACACAGCCTTTTTCTGATGTGAAAAGTACAGACTATTATGCAGATTCGGCATCCATGCTTTCTCAACTCGATATTATGACAGGATATCCTGACGGAACATTCGGAGCTTCAAAGTCGGTTACCAGAGCAGAAATGGCAGCTTTGGTGTGCAGAATGATGGGTGAGGGGTTATATGTTGACGGAGCGTATTATAAAGATGTGTTCGATGATGTGGAAAGCAGTCATTGGGCAAGCGGCTATATTAACTTTGCATCAGACATGGGGGTAATCAATGGTGACGGAAACGGCAAATTCAGACCCGAAGACAATGTGAAGTATGAAGAAGCCATAAAGATGATTTTTTGTGCCTATGGGTATATAGTTGAAAATGAACCCGGAGACTGGTCAGCAGGCTATATCAGACTTGCTCAGGAATTGGGTATTGCCGATAGTGTGAGGAGCACCAAAGGAAGAACATCTACCAGAGGTGATGTTGCGGTTATGATACATAAAACTCTCATATCCGAACTTTATCCACCTGAAGCATCTCTTATCGGAGGAGACTATGAGGGAGAACAGGAATTGTTCCTGGATGCATCCACAGATGATGTAGAGATTTATTATACTCTTGATGGGGAAGAACCCACAACGAATAGCCAAAAATACAGAGGTTCCATAACTTTGACAGAATCCTGTGTGATAAAAGCAATTGCCGTTAAAGATGATATTCTTATCAGCGAAGTTATGACAGAATATTATGAAATTTATGAAGAAACATATAATCTCATAATAGAAGATGTGAATCACGGAACAATAATTGCGTCGGAAGGTCAATATGCAAAAGGCGAAAGAATATATCTTGAAGCCATACCGGATGTGGGTTATGAATTTGACGGTTGGAATTGTGTGGGTGGTGGAAGATTCAAAGACGAAAATGACAGCGAAACCTACTTCACAATGCCCGATGACGATGTTGTGATAAGTGCCTATTTTGTGAGAGGGGAAGAAACCAATGAGCAGCCCCCGGTCAAAGATGACAAAGGTGATGAACCCTCCGGAGGCAATAATCCGGTGAGAGTCACATATTATACAGGATCTGTAGTTCCCAAATATGAAAGTATAACAGGATCTCCCCAGGTTGTGACGCCTCTTTCCCATGAACAGTCCGATGCTGTATTCATACAGTATTTCTACGATTCAAATGAAGAAGAAAAAAATGCATACATAGAATTTCTGGAGAAAACAGGCTGGGAACTGACAGGAACATCTACCGCCGCAGATTCCCGAGGCAAATGTGAAGTTATCGGATTTGCTCATTACGACTCTGAAGGAAATAAGGACGCCATGGTTCAGATTAATTTCTTCCCGGATTGCGGTGATGTTGATCTGACATGTGTATTGAAGAACAGATAAAATATGAAGTAAAATCTTTTCATGTGAGCTGTCTCTTTGGATGTATAGGATAAATTGGAATTTATCCTATACAACCAAAGAGACAGCCTTTTTATTCTTACGCCCTTTTTGACAATTTGATGTGTTTTAGGTCTAAAATCCTCGGTAAATACGCAAAAAATATATAAATTTTACAAATCTACTTCAAGTTATTGACTTTTTTGGGTTTGCATGCTACAATAGGGTATAATTAGGTTTATAGTCTATGGTGTTATGATGTAATATAGTCATTTTGGCATCATTGATTGTATTAACCTACATATATAATATAAAAAAACAAAGGGGGTTATTGCCATGGGAAGGTGTGATAGCAGCTAGTATATACATATCATGGTAATTCAAAAAATAAAACATTAAGAAAGGAAACAAAGAACATGAAAACAAAAAAAATTACAGCTTGGATATTGTTTATGACAATGCTTTTCACAATGTTACCAAGCTCACTTGTTTTGGCGGAAGCCGGAACAGCTGAAACTTGCCCCAGCGTAGTTGCTACAATGTACGTGCAAGACGGCTCCAAGGTTGCCGGCGATGACTTGCTTTGGTCGGGTGATAACACATATAACTCCGGCAATGGTGGCGAGTTTGATGAAATAGCAAGAGTTCACAGCGAGGATAAGGCTTGGCAGCAGGGAGATAGAGTGGCAACCACAACTCCCACATCCAGAAGACAGGCGTTATCTATTAGCGCTGAATCTCACAGCTTGGGAGAATTCGGTATAAACCACGATATTAATGCAGGTGCTATTCAGTACACATTCTTAGACTTGGATAAAAAACCATTGGCTATGAATGCTTCCGGACTTTTCGAGTCCGTTGCTGATATTGCTTGGCAGGATTACCGTGACTTGCCTTCCAGTGAAAAATCAGTTGAAGATTTTAATAATAGTGCTGAATACCTGGAGACAACAAGAGCCGTAAACCAGCAGTTGGCATCAAACAACAGAGTTACAGTTGTAATCTGGAATATTATCAAAACTGATTTTGAAGGATATATCCGTATCAGATTAGAGGATAGTAACGGCTATGTTACATACCAGGATGTATTGATTATTGCAGATGGTAAATACCCCACTTTGAGTGTTGAAGCTGATACAAGCAAAACCAAAATTGGCGAAGTAACAGATGCAAATGTTGATACAACAATCATTCCCGGTAGAACTTTCAGACAGTATAAAGATGAAACAGACAGCGTAGTAACCGAAGAAACCGAATCCGAATGGAATACAGCTGATGGTTTGGTTAGTGATGCTGATATGAAAGCATCAATCGAAGAAAAGTTGCTTGAAGAAAAATACTGGGCAAACAATGACATAACTGTTACAATCAATGCTTCCGATGAATATATTTCATCTGAACTTGATTCATTGGAATGGGCAGTTTACAACTTTAAAGATGAAGTTAATGTTAATAAAATTGACAGCGCTATGATTCCTGTATACTCCAACAAGGTTAATGCACCTGCGTATGAAAATGGCGTTAAAAATGAAGCTCATTCACAGTTGACAGACACTTTTGTTATCAAAGTAAATGATGTAGATGGTAGCGGCAATCCTATTAACAACGAAGGTCAGAATACACTCGTTGTTACAACAAAGGATAAATCCGGTCTCAAAATCACTCATTACTATTACTTCTATATTGATGCTACAGCACCTGAAGCTGAATTCAAGTTTGTAGAATTAGACAAAAATGTTCTTTCATTGTTTACAGATGCTGATATAGTGACAAACAGACAGCAGGCTCTTGATTTGAGTGAATCCGAAGATGTGATTGGTACTGCTGAACTCATTTCCGGAATCAGAGGATTTGTTGCAGGTGATGAAGATCAGAATGCAGTATATCAGTACAGACTCCTTGCAACAAAAGCAGGAGCAGTTGCAAAAGATACAGACAGCGATGGCATCAATGATGTTCCCGACGGATACACAGATGCTGTTGTTGACAAAAAAGGAAATGATTTAAGCGGCTGGAAAGTTTGGACCGGCGAAACAGAAACCCCCATTATAGATAAAGAATTTGACGGTATAGTTCAGGTACGTGTTCAGGATAGAGCAGGTAACTGGTCACCTATCGTTTCAATAACCTCAGATGGCAAAGAAACAATTATAACAGATAACACTAACCCCGTTATCGAAGTTGATGAATATGCTCTTAACACCAACGGAGATGCAACCGGTTATACTCAGGCTGAAATCCTCGGTGGAACTGCTGCAAATATTCTTGATAAAACATCAAGAGTAACAGACGTTATCGATGGTGTTCGTGAAAACGAAGTTATTCACGAAATCACAGGTGATGTTGCTCCCTGGATCAATGATACTGCAGTACTTGAAGTGAAGATCACAGATGAAGACCTTGCAAACGAAATCCGTTCTTCAGGTCTCAACAAAGGTCTCATCAACGTAAAAGCAGAATTCAATGAGTATAATGAAAACAAAGAAATTAAAATCTGGAATATAAATGGTGTTGATAAAGAAACTGTAACAGATTCTTTCAACCTTACATCTGACTATCTCTTCGGAACAGAAACCGATAAAGATTTAACCTTCTATGTTGAATATGAAGGAACAGGTGTTGTTGATATCACAGTTTCCGTTAAAGACCAGGCTGACGTAAAAGATGATGATGCATTCTCAACAATTTACAAAACTCAGCTTAAAGTCGACAAAATCAATCCCTACATTACATATAAGGGATATGATATTACAGATGAAGACAAAGAAGACCTCTTAAAGGCTAACACATTCAAAAAAGATTACGAAGTTCGTAATATGCCTTGGGGACCCAACAGTCAGGTGCTCGAAGTTGTTGTTAAAGACGACGATATCACATCTGTACAGTCCAAAACAAACTTCATCAAATTCAACTCCGACAAACCTGTAATTTTGTGTGATGCAGATTTCAATGAAATCGTATCCTACGTTGCAGGCGAAAATGTGATTGATCTTAACGATTGCGAAGAAATCGCAAACGAAGAATATGAATCAAATATCGGATACAGATTCTTCATTATATATGAAGGAACAGGTATTGCAAAAATCGAATTCTATGCAGAAGATTCTGCAACTGAAGCAAACGTAAGAGATTATCCTTCCGTTGCAACAGCAGCAGACCTCGAACCCATCGAATACGATGCAATGCTCCGTGTTGATAAAATCGATCCTGAAATCAAAAACGTAGCACTTGTTCAGACAGGTGACGATGTTAATGATACAGGTTGGAACCTCTTCACCTTCAATGAAACAAATGTTGATGTTAACACAAGAAAACAGATGAAGATCACATTTGAAATTGTTGATGAAACTACAACCCCAGAACAGTCCGGTGTTAACCTCCAGGACGAAAAACTTGCCGGTGTAGACTTAATGGATGTACTTGCAGGTTATGTAGAAAATGACAAAACACATCTCTACGATAACGAAGCTAGATCATACATAACAGACGATGTTAACGAAGAAAATGTAGACCCCAACATCGATTACATCCTTCTCCCTGTAGAAGCAGGTGCAATCAATGGTACAGGCGGATATTATGACGATCCTGCATCTGCATCTGATGAAGATATTGCAGCACTCGTTGAAGAATATCTTGGTACAGTATACAATGAAAACGGTGATAAATGCGAATGGAAGAAAGCGACATGGAAAGATGGCGGAATCGTTGTTCCTGATGAATTCCAGGGCGCAATCGTAATCAGAACAATTGACCGTGTAGGTAATGTTGATTATGCATACCCCATCACATTTGTTGCTGAATCAAGAGAACCCAGAATCGACTTCAAGCCTCAGAACGGATACATCTGGTCACAGAACAACTATGGTTGGTCAAAACGTGATTATGATTACGTTGAAATCAGAGTAAAAGACGA
This sequence comes from Clostridia bacterium, assembly GCA_045654685.1. Taxonomy (GTDB): domain Bacteria; phylum Bacillota; class Clostridia; order UMGS1810; family UMGS1810; genus RGIG1828. The sequence continues at coordinate 9,502 of JAZONV010000075.1, forward strand.
TAACGAAGGCAAAGTTGATGCTTGGCTCGAAAACGTATATATCAGCGTAACAGATCTTGAAGGTAATGATATTACAACAAGCTCTACTGTTAAATTCGCTCACAAAATCCATGCAAATGATCCTATATTGGAAGTAGATCCTTCAGGTTACAATTATGTAGCTTTGGATTCATTCACAAATGAACCCGCATATGGATATGATGTAATTGACGCTGACGGTCTTGTTGAAAAACTCTACCGTGATGATGAAGGTTACATTCACCTTGGTTTTGTAAGAGTAGAAGAAAGTGCTCAGATCAAAGTTACTATCTTTGATAAAGCAAAAGTAAATGATGCTGAACACACAGGTAACAAAACAACAGGTATCTGGACTTCAAGAATTGACCGTGTTGCTCCTGTAGTAACAATGTTCGATCTTGTTCCTATCTATGAAGGTCCTCAGCCTGAAGATTATAACAACGGATTTGCACTCAGAATTGCTGCTGAAGATGCACTTTCCGGTCTTGCTCCTGACATCACAGATGCAGACTACAACGTATACACACCTGAAAATATTCCTGCAACAGGCGTATTTGCAACAGACAAATCCTACCTCTATGTGGTAACAGATGACAATGGTAACGTTGTAGAAAAATATAACAGCGGCACATTCAACGAAAGACAGTATGAATTGCCCGGTCTCCAGTATGCTCTCATCCCCGGAAACGGTGATCTTGAAGAAGTAGCACCTTGGATGTTTGAAACAGATCCTTCAAGTGTATATGATGAAAACGGCTACAATGGCGGCGAAATGGGTAAACCCTACGTATGGCACAACTATATCGACGATGAAACAGATATACTTCCTGCAGAATTTGACGGACTTGTAGTTGTAAGAGCAGTCGATAAAGCAGGTAACATCACAGTAGTTGGTTATTCCACAATCCTTGATGTTGAGTTCGATGATGACTGGAACAGAGAAACACAGTTCATCCAGGTAAGAACAGACAACAAATGGGCTGATGGTAACGTTGTTAACGTACAGTATTATGGAAACAACAACCTCTTGTTCCCCGCTGACATGAGAAAAGATCTCAGAAACTCTCTCTTCCATGGTGAAGGTGCAATAATCGAAGTTGCTGAACAGGGTATTACAAATGTAGTAATCACAGCAACAGAAAAATTCACAGATGAAAAGACAGCAAAAGCTAAATATGATTTGAGAAACTCCGACTGGGAAGGTAAGATGGTTCTCGGTAATGCAGACGCAACCGGATATCATGACTGGAAATTCCAGCTCGTTGACGTAAAAATTGATAAGATCAATCCTGAATTAGGATTTGAACTCATTGATGAAGACGGAAACGTTGTTACAGATAATGCTGTAACAGGAACTCTCGAAATCAAACTTACAGATTTGTTTGATCCTATTCCTAACATTCCTGATGAACTCGGATATCGTTCACACATTCCTTCAGAAATTAAAACTGTTGAATGGTGTGCAGTTCCCGAAGGTTCTGACGAAGAAAAATGGATGGAAGCAACAGATGTTGAAAATGGTTTAGTTGGCACATTCGATGCAGATGCATTCACAGGAACAATTAAAGTTCGTGTAACTGACAATGCTGGTAATGTAGTAGTAAAATCACAGAGAATCAACATTGATGAAGTTAAAGCACTCATCAACCTTTCTAAATCAAATGACGATATCTATAGTCTCGAACCCGTAGATGTATTTGTAACAGTAACAGAAAATGCAGAATTCTCTGATGTTGTTAAAGTTACATATGAAGTTATCGACGAAGACGGCAACATCGTTGAAGCTGATAACCTCACATTAATCGGTGGAACAGTTTCTGTAGACAGAGAAGGCGTAACAGTTGTAAAAGTTACAGCTGAAACAAAAGCAGGTGTAACAGATACAAAAGAAATCGTTGTTAAAATTGATAGAACCGCTCCTGAATATGACTTCGACGTAATCGATGACAATGACATTTCAGTAGCAGGTGGCGTAACAAACACAGGTGTAACTGTTGTAGTCGAAAACATCATTGAAAATGGTTCAGGTGTTGCAAAAGTTGAATATGCAGTAGTTCCCGAAGGAACAGTTGCTCAGAACTTTGCTGAAATGACCGAAAACGGTGGTAAATACACAGCAGACTTTGATGCTGATGCATTCACAGGAACATTCATGGTACGTGTAACAGATGTTGCAGGTCTTGAAACTGTTAAATCAGCAAAAGTACACATTGACAATGTTGCTCCTATCGTAGTAATTTCCAACCCC
>JAZONV010000076.1:0-2358 GCA_045654685.1 Clostridia bacterium
TATGGAAAGAACTTTCATCCTATACAGTAAAATATTATCAGCAAAACACTACAGATGATGGATATACAAAAGTAGATTCCTATACTGTAGAAAATATCGAAGTTGGAACAACAGTTACGGCAGATGAAAAGACATACAAAGGATTTACAAAGAGTAATAAGTCTGTTGTTAGTGGACAGGTTATATCAGACGGTGGACTGATTCTTGAAGTATACTATGACAGAATCATAATCACCGCAACATTTGATACAAATGGCGGAAATGCCGTTTCATCAAAGACAGGAAAATATGAATCGGAAATTACACTTCCCACAGGTGATGACGTCACAAAGCCAAGCCATATTCTCATAGGCTGGGAAGATAACAATGGCAAAATATATTCTATAGGTGAAAAAGTTACTTTAACAGAAGATATAACATTTGTGGCACTATGGAAAGAACTTTCATCCTATACAGTAAAATATTATCAGCAAAATATCACAGATGATGGATATATAGAGGTTGATTCCTATACTATAAACGATAAAGAAGTGGGAACAACAGTTACAGCTGAAACCAAAACATATGCAGGATTTGGAATAAATAACACAAAGTCAGTAAAACAGGGACAGGTTATATCAGACGGTGGACTGATTCTTGAAGTGTACTATGACAGAATTTTAGTCAATGTGGTTTTTGATACAACAGGTGTTGATAAGATTAATGAAACCATTCCACAAGGGGATATGCCGTACGGTAAGAAATTCAATCTTCCCACCAAAGATTCCCTTATCAAAAACGGATATGTGCTGACAGGCTTTAAAGTAAACGACACATCCAAAACCTTTGGCGCAGAAATAACTGTTGGGGAAGAAGAAATCATAATAGTTCCCGTATTTAAAAAACTTGTAACATACAAAATAGAATATTATCAGCAAAAAGCAACTTTAGACGGATATACTCTTTACGAAACAGACAGTTCCAATACTGCAATAAAGGGAGCAACCGTAAGCGTGGATATATCAAAAATCCCTGCATATTCTCATTTTGAGTATGACAAAAATAACACATTAAATATTCTCTCACTTGTACAGACAGATGACGGAGTAACATTGAAAGTGTACTATAACAGAGTTTTAACAAAAGTAATTTTTGATACTTCAGGTGTTGATAAAATCAATGAAACTCTGCCACAGGGAAATATGATATACGGAGCGAAATTCAATCTTCCCACCAAAAATTCCCTTACCAAAAGCGGATATGTGCTGACAGGCTTTAAAGTAAACGGTACAACCAAAACCTTTGGCGCAGAAATAACTGTTGGGGAAGAAGAAATCACAATAGTTCCCGTATTTGAAAAACAGACAGCATATAAAATAGAATATTACAGACAAAACTCCGCTTTGGACGGATATCTCCTATATAAAACAGACAGCACAAAAACAGCATCCGAAGGCGAACTGATTACGCTTGATGTTTCACTTCTTCCAAAGTATACAGGATTCTATTATGACAGCGAAAATCCAATGAATATACTTTCCGGAGTTCAAACCAAAGATGGGGTAGTATTAAAAGTATATTATAAGAGACTTGTTGTAACTGTTGAGTATTACAGACATAATCCATATGTCACCGGATATTATTTGTATCAGACCAAAAAGGTTTTGGAACGTCCCGAGAACTCAGAGTTTAGTGTAGAAGATCTTACGCTTCCCGAATATGCAGACTATTCATATAATGCAAAGGCCTCCGGCAGTATTTTGTCGGGCATAGTCACAAAAGAAGGTTTAACGCTTAAAATATATTATGACCTTGTGATAGATGAATCTGCGCAATCCCAGGTTATATATCGTATTGAAAGAATCATTAAAGATCTTAACAATATAGGGTTCACCAGGAATGAAAGAAAAGTTTTATCTGTTGTTATTTCAACTATGAATAAAACTTTGGACGATGCCAAAAACGGTGCATATGTTTTCATGGAAGGCTATGTAAGAGAATATTATGGTGAAGAAGTGGACAAAGCCAAAACCATGGCGGAGGATTTGAAGACATCAGGAGAATTTGATGCATTCAAATCAAAACTTGGTCAGCTTCGTGCCAATGACGTGGAATATCTTGCAAAAGCAATGTTTGGTATTGATGATATTGAACAATGGGTGTAATTAAGGGGCAATTATACAGATAATTATAGCAAAATAATGTTTTTATTCTGTAAAAAAAAGTGTTCTATACGACAAAAAAGGGGATGTTTAAAAACCCCCACTGAAAATCGAGGATGAAAATTCCTCGATTTTTTTGTATAGAAAGAAGGCTGAAATCATAGCGAAATCAGCCTTTTTGTGGTATAATATTTGTATGACCAAACACAAATATAAC
>JAZONV010000077.1:0-51710 GCA_045654685.1 Clostridia bacterium
GTAGAGGTCGTTGAGGTCTGATGTTGCAAATCTTCCACCGTCAAGCTGAACCATAGGTCTGATTTCGGGAGGAATTACAGGAACAACATCCATTACCATCCATTCAGGTCTGTTGCCTGAAAGTCTGAATGCTTCTACAACTTCAAGTCTTTTTGCAATACGGATTTTTTTCTGACCCTGAGAAGCGTCGAGTTCATCTTTCAGCTCTTTTGAGAGTTCTTCAAGATCGATTGCCTGAAGAAGTTCTTTAACTGCTTCAGCACCCATACCTGCCTTAAAGCCATCTCTTCCGTATTTTTCTGTATAATCTCTGAATTCTTTTTCGCTCAAAGTCTGCTTTTCATCAAGGTCTGTTCTGCCCGGATCAATTACGACATATGCGGCAAAATAGAGAATTCTTTCAAGGATTCTGGGTGACATATCAAGGATGAGCCCCATACGGCTGGGAATTCCCTTGAAGTACCAGATGTGAGATACGGGAGCAGCAAGTTCAATATGTCCCATACGTTCTCTACGAACCTTTGAACGGGTTACTTCAACTCCGCATCGGTCGCAGACAATACCTTTGTAGCGTATTCTTTTGTATTTTCCACAGTAACATTCCCAGTCTTTCTGAGGTCCGAAGATTTTTTCACAAAACAGACCGTCACGTTCGGGTTTTAATGTTCTGTAGTTAATTGTTTCCGGCTTTTTAACTTCGCCGTGTGACCATTCCCTGATTTTCTCGGGAGAAGCCAAACCAATCTTTATGGATTCAAAATCATTAAATGTTGACATAAGCTTTCTCCTTTCTTACTGATCACCAAAGTCATCGTCCATTGAGTCAATGGAACTGTCAATGTCATCTATATCATCCAAATCTACTATATACTCGTCACCCATATCGAGAATATCGGGGGCTTCAAGTGAATCAAAATCATCATCGTCATCGCCTAAGATGTCTGCAAAATCAAGCTCATCATCTTCTTCATCAGATGGCATTTCATCATCAAAGAGATTGTCTTCTTCAAAATCATCAGCTTCCGCATCTTGTTCATCTGAAGAATCGAATCCATCATAGAAATCGTCCTCATTGCCTTCAAGGTTGAGTCTGAGATCTGTATCTTCATCATCATCGGATTCTTTGATGATAATAACTTCGTCATTTGCATCGAGTACCTGAACGTCGAGACCGAGACTCTGAAGTTCTTTGATGAGAACTTTGAAGGATTCGGGAACACCCGGTTTTGGTACGTTTTCGCCTTTAACGATTGATTCGTATGTCTTAACACGTCCTACAACGTCATCGGACTTAACTGTGAGGATTTCCTGAAGTGTGTATGCAGCACCATATGCTTCAAGTGCCCAAACTTCCATTTCACCAAATCTCTGTCCACCAAACTGCGCTTTACCTCCGAGAGGCTGCTGTGTAACAAGTGAGTATGGACCGGTTGAACGTGCATGGATTTTATCGTCAACCAAGTGGTGAAGTTTGAGATAATACATATATCCGACTGTTACCGGGCTGTCAAAAGGATCACCGGTACGTCCGTCATAGAGAATTGTTTTACCATCCAAAGACTTGCCTGCCATTTCCAAAGTTTTGAAAATGTCTTTCTCTGTAGCACCGTCAAATACGGGAGTTGCTATCTTCCAGCCAAGTGCTTTTGCAGCATAACCAAGATGAACTTCAAGAACCTGTCCGATGTTCATTCGAGAAGGTACGCCCAAGGGGTTAAGAACTATCTGGAGAGGTGTGCCGTCGGGAAGGAAAGGCATATCTTCTTCAGGAAGAATTCTTGAAATAACACCTTTATTTCCGTGACGTCCCGCCATTTTATCACCAACAGAGATTTTTCTCTTCTGTGCAATGTAGCAACGTACAAGCTGGTTAACTCCGGGAGGAAGTTCGTCCCCGTTTTCACGTGTGAATATTTTAACATCAACAACAATACCTGCTTCACCGTGAGGAACACGAAGTGATGTATCTCTTACATCTCTTGCTTTTTCACCAAAGATTGCACGGAGAAGTCTTTCTTCGGCAGAAAGTTCGGTTTCACCTTTTGGTGTAACCTTACCAACAAGGATATCCCCTGCTCTTACTTCTGCACCAATACGAACAATACCTCTTTCGTCAATATCTTTGAGTGCATCTTCACCCACGTTTGAAATGTCACGTGTGATTTCTTCGGCACCGAGTTTGGTGTCACGTGCTTCACACTCATATTCTTCAATGTGAATTGAAGTGAATACGTCTTCTTTTACGAGACGTTCATTAATAAGGATAGCATCCTCGTAGTTATAACCTTCCCAGGTCATAAATCCGATGAGGATATTTTTACCCAGAGAAATTTCGCCATTGGCAGTTGAAGGACCATCGGCAATGATGTCTCCTTTTTTAACTCTTTCGCCATTGGAAACGATAGGTTTCTGGTTTATACAGGTGCTCTGGTTTGAACGGAGGAATTTTATGAATTTGTAACTGCGAACGTTTCCGTCGTCTTCACGAACCAAAACTTCGTCAGCACCAACTCTTATAACTTCACCGTCTTCTTTTGCAAGCACACAAACTCCTGAATCTTTTGCTGCTTTATATTCCATACCTGTTCCGACAATCGGAGATTCTGTCTTCAAGAGAGGAACCGCCTGACGCTGCATGTTTGAACCCATGAGAGCACGAACGGCGTCATCGTTTTCAAGGAAGGGAATCATTGCTGTAGCAACAGATACAATCTGTTTGGGAGACACGTCAACATAGTCAACCTTTGAAGGATCAACTTCTATAAATTCATCTCTGTATCTTACGATAACTGTATCATTTACGAATGAGCCGTCTTCTGCAAGTTTTTCTGATGCAGGGGCAACCATATAGTTATCTTCGATATCAGCAGTCATATATGAAATTTCATCTGTTACTTTGAGAGTTTCTTTATCGAATTTTCTGTAGGGAGCTTCAATAAAGCCATATTCATTAATTCTTGCATAGCATGCAAGTGAGTTGATAAGACCGATGTTAGGACCTTCAGGAGTTTCGATAGGACACATTCTTCCATAGTGAGAATGGTGAACGTCTCGAACTTCGAAGCCTGCTCTTTCTCTTGAAAGACCTCCGGGACCGAGGGCTGAAAGTCTTCTTTTGTGAGTGAGTTCTGCAAGGGGGTTAGTCTGATCCATGAACTGTGAAAGCTGTGATGAACCAAAGAATTCTTTGATTGCAGAAACAACAGGTCTTGAATTTATGAGGAGCTGGGGAGTGATTACATCAAGATCCTGAATTGTCATTCTTTCTCTTACAACTCTTTCGAGTCTTGAAAGACCAATACGGAACTGATTCTGCAAAAGTTCACCAACTGCACGCAGACGACGGTTACCAAGGTGGTCAATGTCATCTGTTGTGCCTATGCCATATACAAGATTATTATGATAGTTAATAGAAGCATAAATATCTTCTGTTATTATATGTTTGGGAACAAGTTCATTCATTCTCTCTTTGATGAGTTTTGCAAGTTCTTCAACATCATCGGAAGATGCAAGAATCTCTTTGAGAACGCTGAACTTAACTTTTTCGGCTATGTCATATTCCGCAACTTTTTCAGCAAGTTCGGGGCTGATGTGGTCTTTGATATCAACCATATCATTTGTGAAGATTTTAATTTCCTTATCTTCAACTTTAACCCAGACTGTGTTGATTCCTGCTTTTTCAAGAATCATTGCTTTTTCAGAAGATACACATTCGCCAGCTTCTGCAAGAATTTCGCCTGTTTCTTCATCTACTACAGGCTGTGCAAGTATCTGATTTTTGATACGGGCAGAAAGTGAAAGTTTCTTATTGAATTTGAAACGGCCAACCTTTGAAAGGTCATAACGTTTTGCATCAAAGAAAAGTCCGTTTATAAGTGTGGTAGCACTCTCAACCGTGGGAGGCTCACCGGGACGGAGCTTTTTGTATATTTCAATCAATGCTTCTTCAGCATTTGTTGTGAAATCTTTTTCAAGTGTTGTGTTGATCTTTTCATCATAGCCAAACATTTCCATGATTTCAGCATTTGTGTTAAGACCAAGAGCACGGATAAGTACAGTTACCGGCAGTTTACGGGTTCTGTCTATACGTACGGAAAAGACGTCGTTGGAATCGGTTTCATATTCCAACCACGCACCACGGTTAGGTATTACGGTAGCATCATAAAGTTCCTTACCGGTTTTGTCATGCTGCATTGCAAAGTAGATGCCCGGTGAACGGACAACCTGGCTTACTATAACACGCTCGGCACCATTGATAATGAAGGTACCCTGATCTGTCATGAGTGGGAATTCACCCATGAAGATTTCCTGCTCCTTAACTTCGCCTGTTTCTTTGTTTATGAGCCTAACTTTAATTTTAAGGGGCTTGGAGTATGTCGCATCACGAGACTTGCACTCCTCGATGGAATACTTGGGGTTTTCATCCAGATAGTAATCGTCAAATTCAAGTATGAGATTACCTGAAAAGTCGCAAATGGGAGATACATCTTCCAGTACCTCTTTAAGACCTTTTTCGATGAACCACTGGTATGAATTTTTCTGCACCTCAATTAAGTTTGGCATCTCAAGAACTTCGTCAATCTTGGAGTAACTCATTCTTTCGTTTTTACCAAGCTTTATAGGATGTACCATGTTTCTATCACCTCATATATTTTATTTGCTGTCAGATAGATTTGTCAAAAGAATTGTATCTTTTTTAAACCCGTGCAACATCAGTAATTATGCATAATTGCAAACTGAACAAAGCACAAAAAACCGTGATTATGCACAAGTAAAAATCCATAAAAACGGCTATAACTGCAATTTATAATAATAGCACAAAAAATATTGTATGTCAAGCATTATTTTTGAAATTTTTTAAAATTTTTCCTTCACTTCAAATATTTGTCACTTAAACCTTTTTCGAGGACATCAGATGCATATTTTTTTGCAAGTTCAAGAGAGTGGAGTTTGTAGTTGCCACACTGTATTTCATTTTGGGCCGGGATATCCTGTGCAGTCAACACAAGTTCAAGGGCGCCCGTAAATCTTTTGGCAATCTCTGATGCCTCCCACTTGCCCCATATGGTCATATAGAATCCTGTGCGACATCCCATTGGAGATATGTCTATAATTTTTGAAGCAAATTCTTCATCCTGTTCTCTTAAATATGTTGCCAGAAGATGTTCAAGGGTGTGAATGCCCTCCGAGAGCATTTCTTCTTCGTTTGGTTGAGAAAATCTTATGTCAAACTTTGTTACAACATCTCCTTTTTCCCCATCATAAACAGAACACTTTCTGACAAAAGGGGCTTTTATCTTTGTGTGGTCAAGTTCAAAACTTTCCACCTTTGAGAATTTATTTTCGTTCATAACTGCCTCCGTATTAATCAATGATGGTGATTATGAGGGTCACCGTCTGCCAATAGTTTTGCAAATTCTACTTCTGTTTCATCAAAAACAGGGATTCCGTTTTCAATAAGTTTCAGGGCTGTTATCCCCTGACCCGGATTTTTGTTGTCTGAAAAGGTGCCGTCACAGATTCTTTTTGAACCGCAAGACGGACTTCCCTGCTTTAAGATGGCAACTCTGACGCCCTCTTTTCTTGCAATTTCAAGAGTCTTTTGTGCACCCTTTTCAAAAGCCTCGGTTACATCTGTGCCTTCCTTGTTTACTACCCTTCTGCATTGGTTTATTTCACAAGGAATTCTCGGAGTCGAAAGTCCTCCCAGTTCTTCGGGACAAACCGGAACAAGTCTGCCGGTGTTTTTGAGCACCTGAAAAAGCGGTGTTTTCAAAATGTTATTGCCTCCGTCATACTTGCAACAATATCCATAAAGACAAGCAGAGACCAAAATTTTCCCTTTTGGTTTTTGTGTCATATTATATCATTCCTTTAAAAAATAATTGAGGCTGTCTACATATTTTCAGACAGCCCCTTAATTTAAACTACTTTATTATTTAATAACTTTTATCCAGCCTTCAGGAGCAGGGATTCTTCCCATCTGAATTCCGGTGAGAGTGTCATACAATTTTTTGGTGACAGGTCCCATTTCCGTCATACCGGCAGGGAGACAGATTTCTTTTCCGTGGTCAACAATTTTTCCAACGGGAGAAATTACTGCTGCTGTTCCGCAAAGACCGCATTCTGCCATATCTGCAAGTTCTTCTTTATAAATTTCTCTTTCTTCAACTTCCAGACCAAGATACTCTTTTGCAACATACATAAGAGAACGACGTGTGATTGAAGGAAGAATTGTGTTGGATTTAGGTGTTACAACTTTACCGTCTTTTGTTACGAAAATAAAGTTTGCTCCGCCTGTTTCTTCAACTTTTGTGTGAGTTGCGGCATCAAGATACATATTTTCGTCAAAACCGCAGTTGTGAGCATCAACAATGTTATAAAGACTCATTGCATAGTTAAGACCTGCCTTGATGTGGCCTGTACCCATTGGAGCGGCACGGTCAAGATCAGAAATTCTGATTGTGAGAGGTTTAACTCCGCCTTTGAAGTAGGGACCAACAGGTGTTACAAACATTCTGAACTGATATTCAGTTGCAGGTTTAACACCGATTACGGGGTTGGAACCAAAAACAAAGGGACGAATGTAGAGAGTTGCACCTGAACCAAAAGGCGGAACATATGCTTCATTTGCCAGAACAACTTTTTCTACAGCATCAATAAATCTTTCTTTTGAAAATACGGGTATCTGAAGTCTTTCAGATGATGCAATGATACGGTCTGCGTTGAGGTCGGGACGGAAAACAACAATGTGTCCGTCTTCAGTTGTGTATGCTTTGAGACCTTCAAAACAAGTCTGTGCATACTGAAGTACTCCCGCACACTCACTGATTACAACATTTGAATCTTCTGTAAGTCTGCCCTCGTCCCACGCACCGTCTTTATATTCAGAAACATATCTGTAATCGGTGGGTATGTAGGCAAAACCAAGATTGCCCCAATCGATATTTTTCTTTTCCATTGGAAATCATCCTTTCGTAGCTGTGTGTATTATATACATCAGTAATTTTTATATTGAGATATTATAACATAATTTTTTTAGGTTTGCAAGGGTTTTATATCCAAAATCCGCACTATTGATTCAGCACAGATGCTGAATTTATTACAAGTCCGTTTTCAAAGTCAAAGGAATATGTCCATTCCAGTTTGTTTAAATATACCTTCACTTCCGTATCAGAAACTTTCCATTATTTGTTGTTTAATTCTTTGAGTGCATCCCTGATTTCTTCAAGAAGTGCAATATCTTCTGCTTTTTTTGGTTCTTCCTTAATTTCTTCTTCCACTTCTTTCTTTCTCTTAAGGCTGTTTATGCCTTTAACAAAAACAAAAAGGCAAAATGCAGTAATTAAAAAATTCACAATATTCTGAATGAGATTTCCGTATGTGATTGTTGCCTCCCCTATTTTAAGTGAAAGTTTTGTGAAATCGTGTCCGCCAAGCAGCATTCCAACCGCAGGCATAAAGCAATCATCCACAAGCGATTTTACGATTGTGTTGAATGCACCGCCTATAATTACACCTATTGCCAGGTCGAGCATATTGCCTTTCACGGCAAACTCTTTAAATTCTGATATAAACTTTTTCATTTGTTACCTCCATAATTGATTATTTATATTTTAATAATAACTCAAATCATCAAAGATTGTCAATATGAGAAAAGTGACCTATGACTTTATTCAGACATTTTCGCTTATGAATCTTCTCATTTCTTTTTCTGCCATTGAAAGTTCTTCTAAAAACTCTCTTGCAGATACCCTCACCGCTCCGGAGCCAAACACAATCATCTGTTCAAGGGCATCAGATGTGGCAACTCTGACTCTGTAATTTCTTGCAAGTTCACGGGATGTTTTTTCAATGTAGGTATCTGCGGTTTCGGCTTCTTTTGTGTATACCACATTTATCTTGCCGACCTGTTCGATTTCCCTTACATTGCCTTTGACCTTATAGGCATCAAAAACCAAAATTATGTTGTTGCCCTTCATTGCCTGATAGTTACATAGTCTGTTTATCAAAACATTTCTTGCCGCATCGGGAGTGTCTTTTGAAATTTCTTTCAGTTCATCGCTTGCAAAAATTATGTTGTAGCCATCAACCAAAAGATACTCGGGGCCAACCGCTCTTTTGTCACCTTTATAGGGCTTTGAAGTTTTCTCTGCAGCATAATTTTTCCTGCGCTCTTTTTCTTTTTTTCCGTATACCTGTTCAAAAATTTTTAAAAGTTCTGATTCATCCGCAATTATTTTCTCATAATTTCTTCTGACAGGCATTGGTGCATATTCATCTTCCTGATTTTTCAAAAGCGGAATGTGCATATGTTCAAATACCTTGTCCCATGGCACCGTATATCCGCTTCCATGAGAGCAAAATACGGAATCGGGAGTATTTTCGGTGTCTGCGGTGGGACTATAGTTCACAGATGCAATTACTTCTTCCGGATTTTTGCACTCTTCATAGCCCGAATATGAAAGGTTTAGTCTTCCCATTCCACGGGTGTAGGATATGACTTCTTTATGATAATCTCTCATGGCGGAAAACGGGGCTTTTCCTTTTATCCTTGTAACATCACCAAGACTTATGGGTGATTCAAAATCTGCACCCATTTGCTGAAAATCAGTGAGAGCTTTTCCCACAGACGGCGTTGGGGTTTCAAGAACAAAAGAACAATAGGGTTCCAAAATTACAGACTCTGCCTGCATAAGTCCCTGACGCACGGCTCTGTAGGTTGCCTGACGGAAATCTCCCCCATCGGTGTGCTTTTGATGAGCACGTCCGTTTATGAGAGTGATTTTTACATCCGTAAGAGGTGCTCCTGTCAACACTCCGAGATGAGTTTTTTCTTCAAGGTGTGTCATAATGAGTCTTTGCCAGTTGCGGGCAAGGATATCCTCACTGCATTTTGTGAAAAATGCAAGACCGGAATCTCTTTTGCCGGGTTCTATTAAAAGATGCACCTCTGAATAGTGCCTTAAGGGTTCATAGTGCCCCACGCCTTCAACGGTGTTTTTTATGGTTTCCTTATAGAGAATTGTTCCTTCTTCAAATTCAACATCAAGGGAAAACCTGTCTGACAAAACTCTTTTTAAAATTTCAAGCTGAATTTCTCCCATCACACAAATGTTGATTTTTTGCGGTTTGCCACCAACTGTCACTTTCAATCTCGGGTCTTCCTGCTCCAGCTTTCTGAAAATAGGAAGTGAGCGGATGACGTCTGTGCCATCGGGAAGTTTCACACCATAGCTGAAAATCGGTTCTGTATAGAATCGTTCCTCTCCTGTGTCAACTCCGATTCCGTCACCCGGAGAAAGAGATGAAATTCCGGTAACGGCACAAACATCTCCGGGAAAAACTTCATTTGCTGATGTATATTTATTCCCTGAATAGAGCCTTATTTCATTGACCTTTTCCTTATTTCCTTTTATGTCAAGAGGAGTTTTTACTTTGAGTGATCCGCCTGTTATTTTTATGTGAGTTAAAAGATTACCTTTCTCATCTTCCGAAATTTTAAAAACTCTTGCGCCGAAAAGATCCGGAGTCGGATGAGCCAAAGTATATTTTTGTATGGCATCAATAAGTTCATTGACACCCTCATTTTTAAGAGCCGACCCAAAGAAACACGGAAAGATTTTTCTTGAACTGATTGCACGTGAAATGGCATCATCGTCTATTATGCCATTTTCCAAAAACATATCCATAAGTTCAGAATCCTGAAGGGCGGCAATTTCATAGAAGTTCTCATCCATATTGGAAAAATCAAGGCACCCTTCAGAAAGATTTGAAGTGATATCTTCCATTATGGCATCTTTCCCTTCATTTGGAAGGTCTGTTTTATTTACGAATATGAAGCAGGGAATTTTATAGTGTGAAAGAAGTTTCCAGAGGGTGTGAGTATGGCTCTGGACTTTATCTGTTGCACTGATTACAAGGATACAATAGTCAAGCACGCAAAGGGCTCTTTCGGTTTCCGCAGAAAAGTCCACGTGTCCGGGGGTGTCCACAATTGTGATTTTTGTATCCCCCATCTCCATTATTGCCTGCTTTGTATAGATTGTTATTCCTCTGTCTTTTTCTATTTTTTCTGTATCAAGGAAGGCATCGCCGTGGTCAACTCTTCCCTGTTTTGAAAGATTTCCCGAATTATATAATATACTTTCGGAAAGGGTTGTTTTTCCGGAATCGACGTGGGCAAGTATGCCAAGGGCTATTCTTTTCATATTTCCTCCTTCCTCTTTTGCACATATTTTTTGGGTGAAATCCCCACTATTTTTTTGAAAGTTCTTGAAAAATCATATATGTTGGAATAACCGAGTGAATGTGCTATATCAGTTACACTTCCGTATTCACCCAAAAGCATCTCCTTTGCCTTTGAAATTCTCAAAGAATGAACATAGGCAATGGGAGATGTCATATATATTTCCGAAAAAAGTTTTCTGAAATATACCGTTGAAATTCCTACCAAAGATGCAAGATAATCATTTTTTATTTCCTTATTATAGTTTTTGGCGATATACTCTATTGCCGGATATATTTTTTGCTGTTTTAAAGACGGAGTATACTTTTTTTCCGACGAACTCAAAAGATTTATGATGATTGAATATACATCTCTTATGAGTTCTATGGAGCCAATGTGTTTTTTCAAAAGTATTTTGTGCTCTACAGACTCAAAAAATCCGAGAACTTTTTCTTGGTTATTTACTGGGAATGTAAATATTTCTTCAGAACACAAGTCGCTGTCAAATTCTATGCATCTGTACCTGCCGCCCTTTACGCATTGCCACTCATATGAACTGCCTTTGGGAAGAATAATCGCATTGTCAGAAGATGAAAGATAACTTTTGCCGTTTGAATAATATACTGTTTCACCCTCAAATTTATATATTATCCCCCAATAAGGTCTTTCTTTTCTTTTAAGACGTTTCCCGGCTTCTGTGTATATTGCAGAAGAAAAAATAACATTCTTAATAATTAAATTGGATAAAACTTCTGTGTTCATAATATCACCATCTGTATATTTGTGTTATGCTGTAGTTCGTGTCAAGTCAGGAGAACAGTGAATAATAGGACCTACTATTTTTACTATTATTCGGGCGATTCGTGAAACGCCCCTACAATTCCCTAAACAAATTTTATTAGAACCCGCAGGAATATCAGATTTTCCTGCCCGATATGTAAATATTTATTATCGGCAAACTATTGTATTAAATTATAAGACTTATACAGATTATAATCTACTCTCATATAATCCCGAAATATCAAGTTTCTCCCCAAAAATGCTTATCAGCCTTTTGATCAAGAAGATTCATAAAATTGATAAGTTTGGAATATGAAATATACTGCTGTTTTCCTGTGTCACCGGATTCCAAATCGTATAAATATATATGCGTTGTATTTGAATCATCATATAATAATTTTATAGTTTTATACTCATCAATTGATACATTTTTTTCATTAATCATGCACTTTGTATATATTATTTCACCATATTCCATAAAATCGAGAATTTCCCCATAAAGAACTTCACAAACACGAAGTTTATCTTTAATAGTAAAAACCACTCTTTTTTCATTCCATCCGTCTTGCGGAGGATTTTGTCGAACAGTATCAACCATTAAATAAGTTCCGTCATCCTTGATACTATAGCTAATTCCATAGCTCGCATCAGTTTGTGTTAAACGGCTATCTATTTGACACGAGAAAATCTGCTGAGCTTTCTTATTTGTTATCGAATACACAGCAACTGTACCCCAACCTTGAGATGACTCTTTATCTCTATATACTAATACCATTTCTTCTACACCATTGTTATCAAAGTATATAAACTCACCATAGATCAATCCAGTGTATATTCCTCCGTAAGAACCCTCTTGCTCAAATATACCATATTTATCTATAACATTTTGAACTATCTTTTGATAATCCGAGTAATTGTATGTGTATACACTAACCAAGATAGCAAAACTGACCAATACAACCAACAAAACAATTGAGATTATGTATATTTTCTTTTTCAATTCATATCATACCTTTCCAAAATATCCAATAAAGTTCGTGTCAAGTCAGGACTAAAACATCAAGACAACAGTACCGTCCCCTTATCTTCACCGAACCTTTAGAAAGGTTGTCTTTTGTTTTTACATATAACAGCAGATTGCCGCTATTCTCTTTGCAGATTCCTTTAGCGACGGAATTAAGGCATATTCGTCTTTTGAATGCATGTTTCCGAACTCAACACCAAGTGAATCGAGGGTAGGAATACCGCACTGTGTTGTATACGCAGCGTCGGAGCCGCCACCTGTTGATCGAGCGGTCAGCACGGGCATATTTGCCTTCTTAAAAATTTCGTTTACTTTTTCAAGAAGTTTGATATTCGTATCGTTAAGTTCCATAGCATCTCTGAGACTTCCCAAAATAAGTTCGCAGGTGGTTCCCTCCACATAAGAATTTTCTGCTACCCTTTTGGCAATCTTTTTTATCTCTTCAAGTTCCTGATTGTTTGAAAATCTAAAATCTACTTTGAAAGTGCATTCTTCGGGAACAGTGTTTTCTTTTGTTCCGCCCGAAATTATACCGCAATTTGCTGTAATTCCGTTTTCATCTTTGTATTTTTCCAATTCAATAATTTTGTGAGCCGCTTCGGTTATTGCACTTATACCATTAAAGCAGTTAGCAGCGTGTGCTGCTCTACCTGTGATATTAAAGATATATTTTGCAATCCCCTTTCTTTTTAATACAGCCGTACCGGCAATAGAAGGCTCGCAATTTAAAAACGCAACAGCATTACGGGCACATTCACACATATATTCAACAGTTGTTTTATTGCTCTCTACACTGCTTGTCTCTTCGTCGGACTGCAATATAAGCTTTATGGGGCGTGTGCAAAATCCTTCTTCATCAAGGGCAGCCATCACCAAAAGAGCTGCCACAATTCCGCCCTTGCAATCAGCAACTCCCGGCCCATACATTTTGTCTCCTTCTATTCTCACAGCGGGTGTTCCAAAAAGCCCTACAGGGTGAACTGTGTCTATATGACCGGAAAGGCATATTGGAGCCTCTTTGGCATCGGGATTCATAGTAATACAGATGCAGTCTCCGGCTATTTCTTGCTTTTGTTTTTCTACTTTCCAGCCAAAAGCCTCTGCCTTTTGTATAATATAGTTGCCTGCGGCATCTACGCCTTCTTTGTAATCTGTGGGGCTTTCGACAAGGCAGAATTCCTCCAGAACTTTTATATACTCCTGTTCCAGTGCTTCTATTCTTTTAAAAACATTTTCACAACTAATCATTTTTGTCTCCTTTTTATATAGATTTGTTGGTTGTTATATTATTCCTCGTATCAAGTCAGGACAAAAAAATATTTATCCATATATATTCCTAAATTAAAATCCCGCTTGTCATTGTGGAATATTTATACAAACGCACTTTCAAAGCAGCACTGTAAGTCCATTTCATATCCAATGAATTTATTATACATCCGCCATTAATATATGTCAATCAATTTAGTATCAAATATGATAAATGTATCACATATGCTATTTTAAAATTCATGCCGATTTGATATAATTTTTTTGATAATACACCTGTTGTTTTTTGAGGAAGTGATGATGTAATGAAAATATCGAAACTTAATTCGCCTGCAATAGCAGGTGTAGTCAGAAAAAGAAATGTTAAAGAAGCAATTGCAGAAATACAGAATCTGTATTATGACGGTGCTGACATGATTGATTTGCACATATCCTGTCTTGAAAATCCCGACAAAAAAACTCTTGAGGAAATTATTTCATTTTCTCCCTTTCCTGTTCTTGCACTAAACTACAATGTGACATATGACAATGAAGATGCAGGATTCGATGAAGAAAAAAGAGTTGAATATTTTATGAAAGCCATTGATGCAGGCACAGACGGAATTGATATTCAGGGATATACATTTGACATAAAATCAAAAGATGGTTTTTTCGGAGATGATATATATTCTTTTACAAAGGGTAATCCCAAAGAGATTGTTACCGATAAAAATATCATAAAAAAGCAGGCTGTGCCTGCACCCGAGTCGCGAGCATAATTTGGTATACATCTCATCTCGCAAACTAAATACTGCGAAAATTCCTATATAGTAAAAAAGCAATGCGAGCTGATAGATTTGGTTCATCAAAAAGGTGCAGAGGTTCTTTTGTCCTGTCACCCCGGAATTCCCATGGACAGCAATCAAGTGACGGAACTTGCTCTTTTTATGGAGAAAAGAAATCCCGATATAATAAAAATCGTTACCATTGCAACCAACGAGGATGAACTTGTTGAAAGTTTCAAATCTATGGTAATGCTGAAAAAAGAAGTGAAAACTCCCGTGGTTTACCACGCTGCAGGAAAAGCAGGAAATCTTTCGAGGTTTGTCAACCCAATGCTTGGAAGTCATATGATATTTGCAAACGGCTCCTTTGATTCCGGTTCAAACATTGCACAACCAAGACTCAAAGAAATGAGACTCGGAGTGGACAGTATCAAAAAGATATTATAAAAACACAATATATTTATCCGGAGATGATATGATGAAAAGAATTAAAATTGGACAAATTGGAATTGGACATAATCACGGCGAAGCTAAAATGCACGCTGTAAGAAAATTTCCCGAACTTTTTGAAGTGGTCGGATATGCAGAAGAAAATGAAGAGTGGATAGAAAAACGTGGTGATTCTGAAGGTTATGAGGGTTTGAAAAGGTATTGCGTTGATGAATTGATTCAAATGTGCGATGCTCTGCTTATTGAAACCGATGTGTGGGATTTAACCGAAACTGCTCAAAAATGTATTGATGCAGGAAAGCATATTCATATGGACAAGCCGGCAAGTGGTACTCTTGAACAATATAAGCACCTGCTTGATACTGCAAAAGCAAGAAATCTTGTTGTTCAATTGGCATATATGTACAGATATAATCCCGCTGTTCAGAAATGTTTTGAACTGATAGAAGAAGGAAAACTTGGCGAAATCTATTCAATAAATGCTGAAATGAGTACATATCATCCTGAACAGTATAAAAAATGGCTGACAAATTTTGGCGGCGGAATTATGTATATCCTCGGTTCACATCTGGTTGACCTTATTGTTTACGTATTGGGTAAGCCTGACAGTATCACGTCATTTTTGAAACACACAAATCTCGATAACATAGATTTTCCCGACAACAATCTGGCTGTTCTGGAATATGAAAAAGCCTTGGCGAGGGTTTTCGTTTCTTCGGTTGAAGTCAACGGATTCGGCAGACGACAATTTATGGTGTCGGGCAGTAAGGGAACTGTTAACATATGCCCTATTGAACGTCCTCTTACAATGACATACTCTGATACATCAATAGCAGATGCAACATATGAAGACAGGAAAATATTTTTTGAGTTTGAGGATAATACCGCAACAGGGAGATATGATGAAATGATGAAAGATTTTTATGCTTATATAACCGGAGAAAAAGACAATCCGTTTACATATGAGCATGAATATGCTGTGCAGGAGGTATTAAGCGGAATAATAGGCGGTGTAAAATTTTATGGGAAAAATATTGATTAAAAACGGCCGCATATGGGATGGAGAAAGATTTTATTTTGCAGATGTCCTGACAGAAGATGACAGAATCTGTAAAATTGAAGAAAACATACATGAAAATGCCGATTTTGAATATGACGCAAAAAACAAAATAGTATCAGCAGGACTTGTGGATATACACACTCATTTCAGAGGTCTTAACAAAGATTTTGGAATACATGCAGAACTCAGCAGTATTCCCTTTGGTGTAACAGCTGCGGCTGATGCATGCGGAGTTTTGGGTGACAAGGAACTCCTTGACTCATTTTTACTTAAAAATCTCACATTTGTGCCTGTGTATATACAGGATAACAAAGCCATTTTTGATGACGTGGACAGCGGTATTGAAAAATTTGGCGATAAGGCTGTTGGAATTAAAATTTGTTTTGATAACCAGGTATCCGAAGTGTCAGATATTTCCCCATTGGCAGAAACCATTGAATATGCAAAAAAACTTGGGCTTATTGTTATGGTTCACTCTTCTAACCCACCTGTGAGTATGGCTGAACTTTTGAGTGTTTTGCGAAAGGATGACATATTAACCCATGCATATCATGGCGGAATAAATAATGTATCTGATGATGATTACGAATGTATAAAAAAGGCAAAAGAAAAAGGCATTATTATTGATGCGGGATTAGCCGGTCATATTCATACCGATTTTAATGTTTTGAAATCGGGCATTGACTATAATGCCGCACCCGACATTATCAGCACAGATATAACACGATTCAGTGCATACAAAAGAGGCGGCAGATATGGAATGACTATGTGTATGAGCATTGCCAAACACCTTGGCATGAAGGAAGATGATATATTCCGTGCTGTAACATCAGCTCCGGCAAAAGCCCTGAAAAAAGAAAATGAATGGGGATATTTGCGTGTTGGCAGATGTGCGGATATATCTGTTATTGACTACACAAATGAAGGTTTTGACTTAACCGACAAAGCAGGAACACGAATCAAAAGCGAAACCGGATACAGATGTATATTGACCATTGCTGACGGCGAAGTTGTTTACAAAGATTGAAGCAGTTAACTTAATGTGATTACTATAAATTTAAAGGAGTGTATAAAGTGAACAAAGTAGCGATTATAACAGGTGCCGGAGGATATATAGGCGGAGAAACAGCAGTCACCCTTGCAAAACAAGGTATTAAAATTGCTGTGTGTGATATTGTTCCGGAAACAATTGAAAAAACAGTTAAAAGAATTGAGGAAATCGGAGGATGTGCAAAGGGATATGTTCTCGATGTAACAGAATCAAAAGAAGTGGATTCAGTTGTAGAAAAAATAGTTGAAGATTTCGGCAGGCTTGATATTATGGTACATATAGCCGGCGGAAGTCTTCGCATTGCAGGTCCTGATGCAAAATATGTTCCTCTGGCAGAGCAGGAAGATTATGTGATAGACAGAGTGTTAAAAGTCAACCTCTATGGTGCATTCTGGATGAGCCGTGCTGCAGCACGTGTTATGATTAAGCAAGGTGAGGGCGGAAAAATAATTAACTTCTCATCCACCGTAGGACTTAACGGATTGGCTACATGTTGCGATTATGCAGCGTCAAAAGGCGGAGTAATATCCCTCACAAAAGCTTTGGCAAAAGAACTTGGACAATATAAAATCAACGTTAATTCCGTGGCTCCGGGTGTTGTTTGCCGTGATGAAGTTGACACAACCACAGAACATGGCAAGCGTTATGCTTACGAAACAAATGTACTGGGAGAAAAATGTACTGCACAGGATATTGCAAACCTTGTTGAATTTTTAGCATCTGACAAAGCAAGATTTATAACCGGTCAGACTTATGTTTGTGACGGCGGAAGATCATTATCTATGAAGGGAACTGATTAATTATGAAAGCAATGCTTATTGACGAAAACAAAAATCTTGTGTGGCAGGATGTGGAAGATCCTGTTCTCGAAAATGACAGAGTGATTGTTAAAATATGTGCTGCGGCACTTAACCGTGCAGACCTTTTGCAAAGACAAGGAACCTATCCTTCTCCCCCGGGAGAACCCCGATGGATGGGACTTGAAATTGCCGGTGTCATTGAGGAAGTCGGAAAAGATGTTACGAAATGGAAAAAAGGAGACAGAGTATGCGCCCTTCTTGGTGGTGGCGGATACGCGGAATATGTGTCGGTAAGGGAAAATATGCTTATGCCAATCCCCAAAGGACTTTCCATGGAAGAGGCATCAGCCCTTCCCGAAGCCTATGCAACATCATATCTTAATCTCTACATTGAAGGTCATCTTGAAAAAGGCAAAACTGCATTTATCCCCGCAGGTGCATCAGGACTTGCATCTGTTGCAATTCCCATGGCAAAGGCTCTTGGTTCAAGAGTTATAACTTCTGTTCGCTCAAGTGATATAATAGAAAAAATATCCGACCTTGGTGCTGATATTATCATTGACACCTCAAAAGAAAATGTTGAAGATGTTTTAAAAAGAGAGGAAGAGTCAGGAAATCCCATATGGGTTTCTATGGACTGTCTGTCCGGTGAAACTCTTGGAAAAAGTCTTCCGTATATAGCAAGGGGCGGATACTGGATTGTAATATCAACACTTGCCGGGACTGAAACAAATGTTCTTCTCCGTCCCCTACTCACAAAGGGACTTCATCTTGTGGGAAGTATGCTCAGAAACAGAACACCGGAATTTAAGGCGTATATTCTTTCCGAACTTGTAAAAAATGTGTGGCCGAAAATTGAAAGCGGCGAAATTAAACCATCCATATATAAAGTTCTGCCAATAGAAAAAGCAATGGAAGCACACGGAATTTTGGAAAGATGTGAAAACGTTGGAAAGGTGGTTCTGAAAGTCTGTGATGAGTAAGAAAAAAACACTTGCTTTGTCTCTTTTGGTAATGATGCTGTGGGGAAGTCTTTTTCCTATGATTAAACTCGGATACAAAGCCTTTGATATTGTAACTTTAGGAGATATATTTCTCTTTGCCGGCATGAGGTTTGTTGTTTGCGGATTTGTTATTTCCATAATTACTGCCGTAAAAGACAAAAAATCCTATGTTGATGCGAAAAATTCCATTGTTTCCATTCTTTTTGCCGGATTTTTTGCAATTATTCTTCACTATTCTTTTACCTATTCTGCAATGCAGATTACAGATAGTTCAAAAACCGCTATTTTAAAGCAGGTGGGGGCTCTCTTCTATGTCTGCTTTTCATTTTTATTCTTTAAAAACGACAAGGTTACCATTGGAAAAATAGTAAGTGCTGTTTTGGGATTTGGCGGAATTGTGGCGATTAATGCAACATCTGACGGCGTGAGTTTTAATATTGGTGATGTTCTGATTCTTGCAGCATCATTTTCATCAGTTGCCTACAGCATCATCAGCAAAAAGGTGTCACAAAAGGTTGCCCCACTCACCGTAACCGGCATATCCCAGGTTTTTGGCGGTATCGTTCTACTTGCAATGGGAATTGTTTTTGGAGGAAAAATGAACTTCACTCTCTCCTCTATTCCCGTTTTTGCCTATATTTGCTTTGCTTCAACTCTCAGTTATTGTCTGTGGGCAATCATCCTTAAAACCGGTGAACTTTCAAAACTTCTTATCATCAAATTTGCAGAACCTGCATTTGCATGCATATTCGGTGCTTTGATTCTTGGTGAAAATGTTTTCAATGTTCAATATATATCAGCATTTATTTTGATTTGCTCGGGGATATATATTTCAAACAGGAAGTAATACAAATTATATATCAATATATAAGAATACCTTCATAAATTCTCTAATATACTCTACATAGAGGTGAGACAATTTATGAAGGTTTTTGTTTTGGAAAGAAAAAATATTGTTTTTTATTCGGTGATGCTTATTGCCGCTGTGAGCATTGTCTGTGCAAACTGGCCCGGAAGTCTTTCGGTATTCAGCGAAAACGCCCAAAACGGCGGTCTTCCCATATATTGTGTTGACAAAGGCGAAGAAAAGATTTGTGCCATAAGTTTTGATGCGGCATGGGGAAACGAAGACACCGAAATTCTGATTGACATTCTTGATGAATATGATGTGAAGACAACATTTTTCGTTGTGGGAAGTTGGGTTGACAAATTTCCCGAATCTGTGAAAGCTCTTCACGATGCAGGGCATGAAGTTATGAATCATTCGGACTCCCATCCCCATATGACTCATTTGTCGGTTGAAAATATGAAAAAAGAAGTTTTGGGGTGCGATGAAAAAATAGAGAAAATCACAGGTGAAAAGCCATTTTTATTCAGACCACCCTATGGCGATTATGATTCAAAAGTTATAGATGCGCTCTCCGACCTTGGACACTACACCGTTCAATGGTCGGTGGATTCTCTTGACTGGAAAGACCTTTCATCAGATCAGATATCCGAAAGAGTCACATCAAATATTCACCCCGGAGCAATTGTTCTTTTTCATAATGCCGCAAAAAATACTCCGGAGGCTTTGCCGAAAATCCTCGCAAAGCTCCAGAGTGACGGATATAAGATTGTTCCGGTGTCGGAAATTATTATGAAAGACAATTATAAGATTGATCATACGGGGAAACAGATTGAAAATTCATAATCACATTTTTTCATATTCATAAAATTTGTGATTTATTTTTATTATTGTTTCTGAATTTTTTCAGTCCGGACTTTTTTGTTGTCCGGACTTTTTAGCGTATAGCGAACTTCGTTCCTAAACGCTAAAAGACTTTGACTATATTGCTATATTTCACCTTTATGATTACGGGATTGTTTTTTTTCGGATGTCAATGCAACTTCACCATTCAGATACATTGACACAAGACCAAGCAAAACTGTCAGAACCGAAACATAGATAATAACCGGAATAATTTTATTATAGATAACATCGCAAATAACGGAAGCTGCATCTCCGCCTATAAACAATGCGGCAACATATCCAAAAAACGTTAAGCCTCCCGATAACAAAGTTATCATAATACCATAACCAAAAATGCTCTTTAGTACAGCAGAGAGTTTTTTACAAAATTCTTTCACAGCAATCCCCTCCTTTTAGAGACCCATAACCGGTATCCAGCCCATCAGTATGGCTACCTGCATAATAAACTGGGCAGATACCCACCACAGATTATTTTTAAATGTTTTGCTAAAATCCGATTCTGCTATTGTCATGCCTGCATACATTCCCAGCCCAAGAGGTGGAGTAATACCACACATAACACCACAGATACATGGAAGCATTGCAGCTGCCAAAAGAGGATTTACTCCTACACCTGCAAGAAGGGTGATGAATACAGGTCCAAAGATAACAATTTGCGAAGAACCGGGCACAACCATGCCCATAACACAGGTTATTACACAAATAGCAAGTACCATACCCAGTTTCCCGAAATTCCATGTTGCCATCAATGCACCAAGAGAGTCGGAAACGCCCAAATCTTCAAACATTGCACCTATCATATATCCAAATACACACACGCTTATTGTCGGAGAAATGGACTTCACACCATTTGCAAACATTTTTGCCAGTTTTGACGGTGTTACGGTTGATTTATCACCGGTTATAAGACAAGCATATATAGATGAAATTCCTGCGGTAAACAACAATACAGATTTTGACAAATATTTTGCACCATCCTCGCCAAGACGAGTAACAAAGAAATTGTCTGCAAATAAAGCGTCAAGAACAAATGGTAAAAGAATTACCAAAGGAAGGAACATTGCCCTCCATCCCTTTTTGAGGGTTTCCTTTAAACCCGGAAGTTCTTCCTTGCTCATAGGTTCAACTTTATAGTACCTGCAAAAAGCCCAGATCATCAACATACGCTGAAGTATAAACCAAAGTGAAATCCCCCAAAGAACAATCCAGAACTGCCCCTGGGATACATCTGCAATTCCTGCACCGGAAGCGTATGCTGTGAATGCAACCATTGCCGCAACAATGTTTGATGAAGGAGGAATCATATTCCCCATATAGCTTGAATTTGATTCAATATTTGCGGCAAGTTCTGCAGGAAATCCTGTCCGTTTCATAGCCGGAATGGTTAATGTGCCTGTAGCCATAACATTTCCCGGCCCGGAGCCTGACAAAGCACCCATAAAGGCGCTGGCTATTACTGCAGTATATCCTGCTCCACCTCTGATTCGTCCGATCAGAGAAAGAATTACAGCAATACAACTATCCACTATCTTCGTTTTTGTCAGCAAAATAGACATTGCAATAAACGCTACCATTGAGTATAAAAG
This sequence comes from Clostridia bacterium, assembly GCA_045654685.1. Lineage (GTDB taxonomy): Bacteria > Bacillota > Clostridia > UMGS1810 > UMGS1810 > RGIG1828. The sequence goes on from JAZONV010000077.1 coordinate 21,767, forward strand.
AGAGGTGGAAAGCCCCTCATGTATGTAAACCAAAGTATTATCCCATGTTCCGGTAATTAGCAGCAAAAGAACAAACGCCAATAAAACCGCCTCATATATGGGACGTTTAAAGGAAACAAACCACACACAGATTACTATCAGCATAATGCCCAAATACAGTAATGATTCCATTTTTATTCTCTCCTTGTTCTGCATATTCTGCATATTGAGTTCTTTGTTATTATAATAACACAACTATTCCTTTTTGTCAATATGTTTTATAGCCAATACGGAATAGACATGTAATGTATTTAAAATTCCCCTTGCAATTTCTCTCTCAATGGGGTATACTATATTAATGGAAAGTTGTATTAATTTTATAGTAATGAGGTATCAATATGAATTCTCGGCAACTGCAATATGCCATTGCATTAGCGGACGTTCGTAATTTTTCTCTGCTGGCAGAAAAACTAAATATTTCTCAACCTTCACTCAGCAAGCAGATTCTCAGTCTGGAGAGCGATTTGGGAGTCAAGTTGTTTGACAGAACCAAGACGCCGTTGGAATTGACGCCAGCCGGAGAATTTTTCATTCTTCATGCCAAAGATTTGCTATACAAAGAAGAACAACTTGTCCAGGCATTAAACCGTTTTCAGAGTGGCGAAGAAGGCAGAATTGTAATTGGCATTTCTCCATTTCGGTGTACATATTTAATTCCCAAAATTGTCAAAAAAGTTCGTGAGCGTTTCCCCGGTATTCGAGTGGTGCTTCACGAAGCAGGAAGTGATGTTTTGAAAAAAGAAGCATCAGAAGGAAAATTTGACTTTGCAATTGTGAATCTGCCGGTGAACGACTCCGTTTTGGAAATAACGCCTATTGAGAAAGAAACCCTTGTCTTGGCAGTTCCAAAAACATTTTGTTCCCTGATTGCAGATTCCCATGAAAAAGAACTGGATTTTCGCGCATGCGGTTCCCTGCCCTTTGTGGTAGAGAGACAAAATCAGGAACTGCGGCAATTATTTGACAAACTATGCGCAAGCGCCGACTTCAAACCTCATATAGTGAGTGAGGTTGTGGGACTGAACACTGCCTGGGCACTGGCTCATGCCGGTGTGGGGGCCGCGCTGTTACCATTACAGTTTGTTTCACATGCAAATTTTGATAATAACCTGGCTATATATAAATTGAAAGGAACTGCCTCTCAAAGACAGCCGGTAATCATTAGGCGCAAAGGACAATATTTATCTGATTACGCCAAATATGCTATGGAGATATTGACAGAGTCTATCTGACATTGTAAAAATAGTTTTTTACCCTGACTTTACATAAGCATATGCGGTTGATAGTCAACCGCAACTAAGTTTGCCTTATGGCAAGTGAAGTTATCGTTGGTAGTGAAGTTTACTTTGTAAGTGAAGTTCTGCCTAACGGCAGAGTGGCAAACTTAACTTCACTTTTGCATTAGCAAAAACTTCATTGCGTATGCAACTTCACTTTGAACGAATGTTCAAAACTTCACAGAATTGGACTGCATCTAAACCTTATGTGTCGCAATTGCGGCCAAATTAAATAATTACAGGAGAAAACAATATGGAAAACAATATTATGGTTTCGGTTATATGTAACACTTATAATCACGAAAAATTCATAGAATTTGCTCTAAAAGGATTTATAAGCCAAAAAACAAATTTTAAAATAGAGGTGCTTATCCATGATGATGCATCAACAGATGGAACAGCAGATATCATAAGAGAATATGAAAAAAAATATCCTGATATAATAAAACCCATATATCAGAGTGAAAATCAATTTTCTAAAAAGCTTTCCATAAGCAAAAATTTCCAGTATCCAAGGGCAAAGGGGAAGTATATTGCATTTTGTGAAGGTGATGACTGTTGGATTGATGAAAATAAACTTCAAAAACAAGTTGATTTTCTTGAAAATCATCCCAATTGTGTAATGACCTGTCATAATTCTTTGAGAAAAAACTATAGAACAGGCAAAGAAACAACCGAAAATCCAATAGATAAATCAGGTTATGCTACCGCACATGATATACTTGTAGGTAAGCCGGGGCTTTGGATAGCAACAGCCTCTCTTGTATACAGAAAAGATATACTTGAAACATACCCTGAATGGTTCCGCACTTTGCCAATTGGCGACATGCCACTCAGATGGTACTATTTTGCTATGGGTGACGTGTACTACTTTGAAGAGGTAATGAGTATATATAATTACCAAGTACCCGGTTCATGGTCTGCAAGCAGATCTTCAATAAAACAATTTGATTGTTACATAAAGTTTTATGATAAATACAACGAATTTACGAATTACAAATATGACAACTATATTAAAAAAGAAAAGGAGCATTGCAAATTCCGTGAAGCTGTTGTTAATAAGAGGTATCTTGAACTAAAAAGACCGGAATATGCAGATCTTTTCAGGCAAATCCCCTTTAAAGACAGGTTGTATTTATACCTTTATCAATATATGCCTTTTATTTTAAACAGCTACAGCAAAATCAAAACAAAACTGCGAAGTAAATAATAATTAAGGTGGGACAACCATGGAAAAACAAGATATAAGAGACAAGGTTATGTCGAGTCTGATTTGGAAATTCCTCGAAAGAATATCAGCTCAACTCGTTACATTTATTGTGTCCATTGTACTTGCAAGATTACTTGATCCGTCAAGTTACGGAGCAATAGCTATAGTAAACATATTTATTACACTTTCAAATGTTTTTGTCACAAGCGGATTTTCAAGTGCACTCATTCAGAAAAAGAATTCCGATGATGTGGATTTTTCGTCAGCATTTTATTTTAATATAGCTTTCGGTATTATTTTATACATCTTGATTTATACTATTTCTCCACTCATTGCTTCTTTTTACGATCTTGAAATTTTAAAAAGTGTTCTTCGATTTATGGGACTGAACATAATAATTGTTAGTGCTAACAGTGTTCAGCAAGCCTATGTTTCCAAAAATATGCTCTTTAAAAAATTTTTCACCTCGACTTTTGGCGCAACACTTGCATCCGGCATTGCAGGAATCATTGCTGCATACTGTGGATTGGGTATATGGGCTCTTGCTGTTCAGTATACCCTCAACAATCTCCTTGCAATGGTGATACTATGGTTCACTGTAAAGTGGAGACCAAAATGTTTGTTTTCATTCAAGAGCCTGGGTAAACTTTTTTCCTTCGGCTGGAAAATGCTTGTTTCCGGACTGCTAAACACAGGTACCAATGAAATCCGAAGCCTTATTATAGGAAAAATGTATACTCCCACAGACCTTGCATATTTCAACAAGGGAAAAAGTTTTCCGTCCCTTATTGTTACGAATATTGACTCCTCAATTCAAAGTGTTCTTTTCCCTGCCATAGCAAGCATTCAGGATGATCGTGAAGCGGTGAAATCTATGACAAGACGTTCCATAAGAGTCAGTAGTTTTATCATGTTTCCCCTTATGCTTGGTCTTGCTTTAGTTGCTAAGCCTTTTGTGAAACTTCTGCTGACCGAAAAATGGATGGGATGTGTGGTGTATCTTCAGATATACTGCTTTATACTGGCGTTTATGCCGATTCATACTGCAAACCTTCAGGCTATAAAAGCAATGGGAAGAAGTGATATTTTCCTGAAACTCGAAATAATCAAAAAAATCATCGGACTTTCACTTCTTTTCATCTCTATGAAATTTGGAGTTCTCGCAATAGCTTTAAGCGGTATTTTCAGTACCATCTCATCATCATTTGTAAATTCATATCCAAATAAAAACCTTATTAATTATGGATACACAGAACAAATAAGGGATTTGTTTAATGGTTTTTTGCCTCTTAGTATTATGGGCATATTCGTATATATTCTCGGAAAATTACCTTTGTCGGAGTTGCCACTTATAACCATTCAGGTACTTGTAGGCATGATTTCATATATTACCATATCTTTTGTCATCAAAAACGAGAGTTTCAATTATATTTTATCTATTATTAAAGGATTTGCAAGAAAGTAGTATATACAAAGGAGAATCATCATGAAAGCACTTGTACTCGCAGGTCAGTATGCTCAGATTAAACTTATAAACGAACTCAAATCTCTGGGTTATTATGTCATCCTGGCCGATTATACCAAAGAACCTGTTGCAAAAAAATATGCTGACAAGTTCTACAGAACATCCACACTTGATGTGGATGCCATAAGGGAAATTGCAAAAACAGAAGAAGTGGATTTTTTGATTACTGCATGTACCGACCAGGCACTTCTCACTGTTGCAAAGGTTTCGGAGGATTTGGGATTACCTTGTTATATTGACTATAAAACTGCCCTCAATGTTACAAACAAGGCATATATGAAAAAAGTATTTGAAGAAAATGATATTCCCTCTTCAAGACATATTATCCTTGCCGAGCTTGATGAAGATAAAATAGCTCATTTGAAATATCCGTTAATTGTAAAACCCGTTGATTGCAACTCATCAAAAGGCGTTAAAAAAGTTTATGATTTTGAAGAGTGCAAAACTGCTTTTGCAGATGCGGTGAACTTCAGCCGTACAAATACTGCAATAGTTGAAGAATTTGTTACCGGAATTGAAGTCAGTGTAGACATATATGTAGAGGATGGCAGGGCAAATATACTTGCAGTATCAAAGTCAGAAAAAATTGCGGATGACAACAAATTTGTTATCTTTCGTGGTGGTTATCCTGTCAAAGAAGCAGATGCCATTATGAAAAAAATAGAACACACTGCTCAACAAATTGTTGATGCCTTTGGTCTAAAAAACACACCCATGCTTATGCAGGCACTTACCGATGGTGAAAATTTAAGTGTGCTGGAATTTAGTGCACGCACAGGTGGCGGCGTAAAATATGTTCTCATTGAAAAGGCGAGCGGCTTTGATGTTATAAAAGCTGTTGTTGACCTGACAATCGGAAAAAAGGTTCATTTGAATGGTATTTTTCCAAAGGCAAACTATCTTATGAATGAATTTATTTACTGCAAACCCGGCACATTCGATCACTTTGAAGGCTTCGATGAATTAAAAAGCAAAGGTGTTATGGCACAGTATTATCTCTTTAAAGCAAAAGGTGCCGTGTTTGATTCTGTCGAAAACAGCGGTGACAGAGTAGGCGGTTTCACAGTATGCGCTGACACAGAGGAAGAACTCTATAAAAGGCATAACGAAATAGTTAAAAACATAAAGGTTATTGGCGAAAATGGTGAGGACATCATGCGTCACGACCTTTTGACTACAATAGAATATAAAGAAGAGTGTTAAAATGAATAGAATTAATGTTACAAAATCCTCAATGCCATCATATGATGAGTATTGCGAAATGATAAAACCAATTTTTGAATCAGGTCACCTAACCAATATGGGACCTCTCCATAATGAGTTTGCAGACAAGGTTTGCAATTATCTTGGTGCAGATAATATCTCACTTTTTACAAACGGACACCTGGCACTTTCTGTTGCCATAAAGGCGTTGGGGCTAAAAGGCGAGGTCATCACAACCCCGTTCACCTTTGCATCAACCACTCATGCAATTGTAGAAAATGGTCTTACACCGGTTTTTTGCGATGTGATGGAGGATACATACACAATAGATGCCGACAAAATTGAAGAGCTCATAACAGACAAAACTTCAGCAATAATACCAGTGCACGTATATGGAAATGTGTGTGATGTTAAAAAAATAGATAAAATTGCAAAGAAGCACAATCTTAAAGTCATATATGATGCTGCTCATGTTTTTGGTGTGAAAATAGGAGATCGAGGAATTGCCTCATTTGGTGATATCAGCATGTTCAGTTTCCATGCTACAAAGGTGTTTAACACCATTGAGGGCGGCTGCCTCACCTATTCTGACAAAAACCTTACAGATAAAATATCTTCATATCGTAATTTTGGTATCACAAGTCCCGAATCTGTTGATATGACAGGCACAAATGCCAAAATGAATGAATTCCAGGCGGCAATGGGACTTTGTAACCTGACGCACATAGATGATGAACTTTTAAAAAGAGCAAAAGTCGAGGAAAGATATCGCGAAAGATTATCTTTACAAAACGGCATAAAGCTTTGCCCCATTCAAGATGGCGTAAAACAAAACCACGCATATTTCCCTGTTTTTTTTGATAAAGAAGTATTCGGTAAATCAAGAGACGAAGTTACAGATATACTTGCCCAAAAAAATATTTTTGCAAGAAAATATTTTTATCCTTTGACAAATGAATTTTCGTGCTACAAGGGAATCTTCAGAGGCGAAACCCCTATCGCAAAGAGAATTTCGGAAAATATTTTGTGTCTGCCCATGTATGCAGATCTTTCTATTGACGAAGTTGATTATATCTGTGATACTATATTAAAAAAACAATGAAACGGGTGATGAATAATGAAAGGTATTATTTTAGCAGGTGGAAAGGGTACAAGACTATATCCCATAACAAAAGTTGTGTCAAAGCAGCTTTTACCGATTTATGATAAGCCGCTTATATATTACCCCCTGTCAACTCTTCTGTTGGCAAGCATAAAGGATATTCTCATAATTTCCACTCCCGAGGATACTCCCGTGTATGAAAAACTTCTTGGTGACGGAAAAAAACTTGGCATAAATATTTCCTACAAAGTTCAGGAAAGTCCACGAGGCCTTGCCGATGCATTTATCTTAGGTGAAGACTTCATTGGAGATGACAGTGTGTGTCTTGTTCTGGGTGACAATGTGTTCTACGGTCAGAATTTCACAAAGACACTTCAAAATGCCCTTGCCAATAACAAGGGGGCAACAATATTTGGCTACCCCGTAAACGATCCGAGAGCATTTGGTGTGGTCGAGTTTGACGAAAAGAGAAACGTGGTTTCAATTGAAGAAAAACCTAAACATCCAAAGTCCAAATATGCGGTTCCGGGACTCTATTTCTACGATAACCGCGTTGTAGAAATTGCAAAAAATGTAAAACCATCAGCACGCGGAGAAATAGAAATAACAGCTGTGAATAATGCCTATTTAGAACTTGGTGAGCTTAGGGTTGAGCTTTTCAATCGTGGAATGGCATGGCTTGACACCGGCACACCGGAAGGTATGCTTAAGGCTGCAGAATATGTTGAAGCAGTTCAGTCAAGACAAGGTTTTTACATATCATGCATAGAAGAAATTGCATGGCGCAGAGGATTTATTTCAAAAGAAGAACTTCGTGCAATCGGCGAAGAACTCAAAATGACAGACTACGGGAAATATATCCTTTCCATTACAGAAAACTAAAATATATTTTAGAAGGGGGTTTTAGAATGACAAATTATGATTTGATGGTAGATTTACTAAGGCAACAGGGAATGGACTATAAATGGTCAAAAATGTTTGTTAAAAAATTTCGGGATGATGAAGCCGCATTCAGCATGTCAGACGAACAAAAAGAATGGGCAATGAGAAGAGGCTTTTTCCCCGGAAGAATCTCTTTGTATGGTCTCACAGAGGACAATTACCGAAATTATGTTCCTGACTATAATTATTTTATGACACATCCCCTTAATCATCACTTCAGAATCTGGATAAATGATAAACTTTCATTAAAATACACTCTAAACAGCAATGGGTGTGAAAGTTCAATGCCGGAATACTATCTTTATGTTGAAAACGATGATAATTACACTTATCTTTTTGACGCACCTGAACACATAAAAAAGGACAAAGATTTTATTTATAATCTTTTAAAAGAAAAGAAAAGACTTGCCATAAAACCTAATTCCGGAACATCAGGCGGTCTTGGTTTCATAAAACTTGAATTAAAAGATGACAAAATTTTCGAGAACAACTCTCAAATTGACTGTTCACGATTTAAAGAAATCCTAAGCAACTTAAAAAATCACATTGTAACAGAATATGCAAATCAACATAGCGAATTATCAGAAGTATGGCCTGACAGCGAATGTACATTAAGGGTTATAATGGTTAAAGAACCCACCGATTCTATATATGACAAAGCAAAATGGGCATGCACCGTATCATATGCAAGATTTGGAACAAAACTGTCCGGTGGTGCAAGTAATCTTTCATCAGGCGGTGTTGGAGTCGGGTTTGATTTTGAAACCGGAAAATACAACTCATTTGCCATAAGATATAAAAAATTCTGTGCAGACGGAAACACAATCCTTAAAACTCACCCTGACACAGATTTTGAGTGGAATGGTAAATCTCTGCCCAACTGGGAATATGTTAAAAATATGATTTACAAAATATGTGACCACATTTCTTCTCTTTCATATATGGGATTTGATGTTATCATAACGCCTGACGGAATGAAACTATGCGAAATCAACACACATCCTGCATGCGATTATGAACAGGTGATGTGCGGTCCGGTTTTGGCAAAACCTTATGCCAAAAAATATTTTGAACATAAAGGCCTGTATACATTTTCAGGTGATGACTTTTATAATGCATACATAAAATGTCTGGAATAATCAAAATCAAAAAGGTGATTTATTATGAAAATACTTGTTACCGGCGGTGCCGGATTCATTGGAAGCAACTTCGTATATTATATGCTCAAAAAATATCCCGAATACAAAATCGTTTGCTTGGATGCACTTACTTATGCAGGCAATCTTGAGACATTGGAAGATGCAATGAAAAACGAAAATTTTTCATTTGTTAAAGGTGATATAACAGACAGAGAATTGGTATTCAAACTTTTTGAAGAGGAAAAATTTGATAAAGTTGTAAATTTTGCTGCAGAAAGTCATGTTGACCGTAGCATTGAAAACCCTGAGGTTTTCCTCAAAACAAACATTCTCGGTACACAGGTGCTTATGGATGCAAGCCTAAAATTTGGCGTAGAAAGATATCATCAGGTTTCAACTGATGAAGTGTATGGTGATCTTCCCTTGGACAGACCGGATTTGTTTTTCACAGAAGAAACACCCATCCACACATCAAGCCCGTATAGTGCAAGTAAGGCAAGCGCGGACCTTCTTGTGCAGGCATACACACGAACATTTGAACTCCCTGCAACAATTTCACGCTGTTCAAACAACTATGGTCCCTATCATTTCCCCGAAAAACTGATACCTCTTATGATTGCAAACGCCCTTGCTGACAAAAAGCTTCCTGTATATGGCGAAGGGCTCAATGTTCGTGACTGGCTCTATGTTGAGGATCACTGCGAAGCAATAGATATTATTATCCACAAAGGAAAAGTTGGTGAAGTTTATAATATCGGCGGTCATAACGAAAAAACAAACATATATATTGTCAAAACCATCTTGAAACTTTTAGACAAGCCCGAAAGCCTCATCACATATGTTGCTGACCGTAAAGGTCATGATATGCGTTATGCAATAGACCCAACCAAATTAAAAAAAGAACTTGGCTGGGAGCCGCACACCATGTTTGATGATGGCATTAAAAAAACCGTTAAATGGTATCTTGACAATAAGGAATGGTGGCAAAGAATCATTAACGGTGAATATCAGAACTATTATGAAAGAATGTACTCAAACAGATAATCTGAAATTTGTTTTTATATCAAGGACACATAATTCAATTTTACAAAATGCGAAAAAAAATCAGGACTGTCTCACTTTTGGATGACAGTCCTGTTGGTATTTAATCATTTATTTTTATAATATATCCAAAATACTCTATAAAGTCTGAATCTTATTATAAAATAATAAATAAACTGCTTGATTCCTGTAAATTTAGCATATGATAATTTATTGATAATATAATCATCAATATCATTAGTCAAATTTTTCAGCTGATTGTATGAGTGCAAAGTCTTGATTCCCAAAACCAGTACATTCAATACCCTCATTAAAGAATATAGTCCTAGTTGTCTTTGCATCTTATCATTGTCCGTATCACATATGCTTTCTATATTTTTTAATAGCATTTTTAAATTTTTAATATCATCAACCCTAAAAACATAAGATAATGATGAATAATTATAACGATAATTATATAACTGTTTATTTAAGAAAAAAATATTATCAGCACTCATTACAGTAGGTAATGTTACAATAAGGTCTTCGCCCATTATAATATCATTAAAAGCAAGCATCATCTTTTCATAAATGATTTCTCTTTTTATTGCTTTAGTCCATAATGAATAATCATATGTTACCGTGAAAAAAGGTCTGCTTTCGTCACATAACATATTTTCATACACATCCCTGCCGCATTTCTCACCATCAAACAACGCTTTACTTTCTAATAAATCTCCCGCATCATTAACACGATTAAACGAATACCAAACAATATCATATTCTTTTTTATTTAAAACTTTGTATACTGACTCTAACAAATCAGGCTCTAAATAATCATCTCCGTCAAGATTTATTATGTACTTTCCTTTAGAAAGTTGTACGCCTGCTCTTCTTGCCGAAATACACCCTCCATTTTCTTTATGTACCACAATCAGCCGGTCATCTCTTCCAGCATAGGCATCACATATCTCAGCGGTTCCATCATCAGAACCATCATCAACAATAATTGCCTCAAAATCTTTAAATGTCTGATTGCAAACTGATTCCAAACATTTATCAAAATACTTTTCAACATTATATGCCGGAATAACAATTGAAAAATATGGTAATTTACTCATAACATCTACTCCATGAAAAAAATATATAATAATTTTAGAACTATCTTATCTTCATAAATATTTATTATCTTACCCCATCACTGAACAAAATAGTTAAAATACAAACATCTATATAATTCATACAGAATTATGGAACAATTTTAACACTACTCAACACGCTTCATAAACACAAAACATAAAGACACCATATAATAAAATATTTCCAACAATAAAAGATCGAGGAAAAATGAGATTGCAAATACGGAGAGTAACATCATTACCCCCACTCTATTTATTCCCTTTATTCTCAACATATCAGGAGTTACCTTGTATACTGTTCTGAAATAGTTTATATATACCATACTTCCAACAACACCGATACAGTAAAGGCATTGCAAAATCATATTGTGAGCCGCTCTGCCATAGGGTAGCATGTTACTAAGACCATTACCAAAAACCCAGGAATCGTTCGTTCCCATAAATCCAAGATACACTTTCCATAATTCAAATCTACCCGTTGTCAATGTATTTATATTTACGGCACTACTTCCATTTTTTTTCGTAAAACGAGAGAACATAATATCAAGCCATTCACTATTTATCACAAGAAAATAGCACACTCCAAATATAAATACTGACACAACTATCACTTTATATATAAATTTAATATTATTACGAGACAAAAGAACATATAGCCAAAACACTGCAACAATAAGTATACATGATTTTGAAAATGTTATTGCACCAAAAAACGTTATTGCTAAATTTCTTGCCAAAAACTCTGTTAACCCGATTCGATTTTTAGAAAATTCAAAATATATTGCCCAAAGGCATACGCACAAAAGAAGTGTGTACAAATTTGGATCACTAAAAAGTCCTGTTAAACGACTTCTTGTCACTTCACCACCATAGTAAAGTCCGATTTTTCCTATTTCTTCAACAATACCGGGAATTTTATCAATATTAAGGCCGATACAACTTGCAATTATTGTCCCGTTTGAAATACTCCTGCTTATACATATGGAATTTTTTTCAGAGATATAAGTCTGCATAAAATATATAACAAATATCCAAATTGTTATATTTCCTAACCTCATTAAAAAAATTATATCATTTGAAAACGATACGATTAGACAATAGACGACAAAAGACAACGATGCTGTTATTATTTTAGGAGTTATTTTTTTGAACTCGTAAAGAAGAGCCGACATGATTATCGCTATTCTTAACACCATAAATACACTTGTCTTTCCGCTCGCCAGTGTAAAAACAGAGGCAAAGGGAAACAAAAAGTATATAAGAGAGTATTTCTGAGTCCAGTCTACACGGCTAAGAAGAAATATTGCACATACAATGCCGGCAAAAATTGACAGCATTTTTGTTGTATAGTATGATAACAGGATTATACACACACTTATCAACTGAACCGTCAACGTTGAAGATTTTATCTTTAATGTATTACTCATTTTGTTTCTCCTTGATTATAAATAACACTATAACTGTTTTTATTTTTCCAAGTTCAGACTTTCATAAACTTTTTTTCTGGTTTTTACACTATCAGCAAAAGCAGAAACATTGATGCTATCCCTTTTTCCCAATATCAACTTAAACATGTATCTTGTGGGTATGTATATCCAAAAAAAAGGAAGGAAAAAAGTATGTTTTGCAAGTGAAAACTGACGTTTAGCTATTTCGTTCAAACTTTTAAACAAGGCGATTACCAAATTTGATGTTCGCAGATTTCTCTCATATATACTGCCGATACCATATGTCAGAAGATTGCGGGAATTCCCTACTCCGCCATTCATCAAAATCTCCATCAACGCACCCGCTACACTGCCGTCTATAACCTCTATTATCTTTTCTGAATTATCAATACCCATATATTCCTGTGCACACAAGGTAATTGCATCTGCATACAAATGAAGTCCGAACTCCTTTATAAAAGGGTAAACAGTGTTTTTCCATTCCACTTCATCAACACTTGCAACAAAAAATGCCCAATCAATGACAAGTCTTAGAACAAATTTGCTTTCGTTCATATGCCGAAGTTTATGAAGTAAAAGCACCAACGCTTGAAACTTATTACTGAGCACAGAAAAAGTGTGTCCTTCATAACATACAGTCTCTGTTTCATCAAGGGCATTGATAAAAGTTTCATAAAGTTTGCGGCCATTTTCATCATCGCTTCTGTTAGTAACATGTCTGTGAATTTCCACAGACACATCGTCTACTGTAACAGCACAATGAAATTCATGACCGTTTTCTTTAAAATCAGTCCCGGGCGAAATAAGCTTTACAGCCTTTTCATAGTCCTTTTCTCTCACAAGAATATCCACATCACCAAAAAGCCGAATTCCGGATATATTGTAGTATCTTGCAACGGAAGCTCCTTTTAATATAGCATAATCAACAGATGCATCTTCCAAAATCTTTATGACCTTTGATTGAACATATAATTTTTTTTCGCTATCTATGGCTCCATATAATGTTTTATATTTCCATTTTTCCGGGCAGTCAATATTATTTATTAACGATGCATAATACATACAAGGTTCACATCTGTGCATATCTGCAATCTCGGAAACTGCCGGATCTATATGTAATTTTTCTTCAATTTTAAAATTACTCAGTGTACTCGACACAAGTTTTAAGAAAACTTGCTGTTCATTTGTCATAAATATCGCTCCAATACTATATAACCACAACTTACATATCTACTTTCTGATGCAGAAGTGCGTTAAACTCATTAAAAGCAACGGCATTATCAGGCACATTGTTTTTCAAAGAATTTTTGAAATTCTCCAAGGTGCTTGGAGTTGATATCACCAAATGCATAGCACTATATAATTCCTCATCGTCATCGCAAACGATGCCAATATTTTTATCTGCCACAAATTCTTTCGCAGAAAGAGTGTTCGTTGTTATAACAGGGACACCAAGGGTTTGTGACTCAGAAAAGACCATAGGAGCTGCTTCGTGATATGAAGGAAGCAAAAATACATCTGCATCCAAAATAAACCTATATGGATTATCCTGATTTGAATACATTATTACGCAATCTTCAAGATTTTTTTCCTTTATTTTTTCTAAAAATTCATTCTCTTTTTTCTTGGTTGCTCCTCCAACAATATGCCAGCAAAATTTGAACCCTTCTTTTTTCAGCCTTTCAAATAACTTCAATGCACGATAGTGACCTTTTTCATAAGAAAGTCTTGCAACAGTGACAAAGTTTATCACATTATGATCATACTCTACAGTGTCTTGTTTTGACAGTTCTGTAATTTTATCATAACGATGAAAATTGTGCAGTACAAACACCTTATCCGAAAGTTGAGGCACACACTTTAAAAAAGAATTTCTTACTCCCTGTGACACAGCAACAATTTTGTCGAAACGAGAATATATTTTTTCATTATATTTACAATTTATGCCGCACTTTTCATAATCGCAATGCAAGAAAGTCAATTTTTGCTTTGCTTCCACCTTGTCAAGCACAAATTCATTCATTCCACCATACAAACTTTTTGTTTGCCCTGAATGAGCAAAAGATATTGCATAATCATAACCTTTTAGTTTTTTATAAGTTGAAAAAACCAATTTGTATGCATGTGAACTCCCAAACACTCTTGTAATTCCTCCAAGAGCATATCTTACAACCCCTAAAAATTTGCTTTTTGAACTTATGTAATTTTGAGAAAAATTTAATAATTCAATAAATCTATTTGACTTAATAACATTAATCCCTGAAGGAATTTCTTCATAGTCCTTCGCAGAAAAAATCATAACATCAATATCATACAAGGGACTTTTTCCTACACAGTGCAAAAGATTTATAAACGCTGTTCTTATTCCACCGGGAGACAAATCGGGAGTAACAATTAAAACTTTTTTTTTCATAGCAACCACTTTCATTACAGTTTAAATTTTATGTTTTTCCCTATAATTTTCATAGGACAACATTTGAGCATAAGCCTTTCTGCCATGCAGCATCCACTTAATTCTGTCGGACATTTTCACACTGGAAAATCTATGTGTGCGAATTGCAAAATATAACATCCACAAGTGAAAATTGTGAGGATGTACACAGGAATAGAATGCACCTTTTGCAAAGAAAAATTTTTCATCATATCCTGTGAACCAAGAGGACTCTTCAAATGAAACTGTTCCTATAATTTCTTTGGATACATAAAATTTGAGTCCCATTTTTTTTGCTTGAGTCAGCCACATACTATCTTCTCCAGACGGGAAAATACATCCCCCTCCATAAAGAGTGGTAAACCATATATTTGCTTTTCTCACAGAATCAAGTCTGAATGCAACACGAAATGTTCCCCATGGCATTCTGGTAAAGCGATTACATTTCCGGGTTTTGGTATAGATTTTTTGTTTGCGTGTGGCGTGATTTGTTTCAAGATTAAAAACAATGATATCCGCATCGGGATGAGCTTCAAATTCGCCTACAACAAGGTCCTTCATATTATCTACATACACCAAATCATCATCAGAAAACAAACATATGTCTGCACTTGCATAGGCAAGAGCCAAATTACGATTAACACCAACACCTCGAGTAGCAGTTGTGATCATCTTTGCCTTATTGTCATCAAACCCCAACTCCTTATACGATGTTTCGTGAGCCTGATTTGCAAATATCACATCAGATTTAATATTCATTTCCTTTATTTTGGAAAAGTCGGTTTGATTCATTGTAACACAAAGTACTTCAAATGAAAGCATAATAACTACCTCATATATTCATCATAATTTTTATCTGCATCAAAAATAAATGCATGGACAGCTGCCCTGCGGGATTCCTCGCTTGGAAGTTTCATATAATCTCCATAGCGATACAAGAGATACTCCTTTATTTTCTCCGGTGCTGAAAGAGTTGTATCTTCAAAAGGAATCCTGATGGCTTTTTCAAAAAATGACTTGTCAAAGAGCCCATTTTTGAATTTGGCAGGAGTAATCCAGTAGCAATAGGAAAATCCGGAACTCATGTCATCATATTTGTATATATGATTATAGGCTATTTTTGCCATAAGTCTGCATGGAAGAATTTTTAACACTTTCAAAATCACAGACTGAAATGTGCTTTTTGGCTTCCAATTTCTCTGAGAAAGCGCATACAAAGTAACAAACTTTGATTCATAATACACAAGTTTTTGTATGAACTTATTCTCAGGAACTTTATGAAGAATCATAATATCCACATATATGCCATGGTGCATATCTTTCCGGTCTTTATAACACTCCTCGATAAAGGTTGTACCATTCATACGAACCTTAGCATATTCAAGATATCCGGGAGTAGTTCTCCATTCCTGTAAAACAAAATCAACGGATTTTTTCTTTTCAAAAACTTTCTTGAATTTTTCATACTCAGAAGGTGTCATAAATATATCAAGGTCATCATCCCAAGGAATAAAACCTCCATGTCGAACCGCGCCAAGCGCTGTTCCGCCCATTATGTAATATTCAATACCATTTTCGACGCAAATACTATCGATGTACTTCATTATTTCAAGAATTTTAAGCTGTATATCACGTACACTGTTTGAATTACTCATAGATATCCCACCTCTCAGCAATCAGCACCATTTATATTTTGGTAAATACTTTCTGCAATTTCAAAGACAACATTTTGGTCAATTTTTCCGGCATGGCAAACACATTCCAGATGATTCAAAACAGTTTTCCCATTTACACAACAACTCATATTTTTTTTGCCAGATAATAATATCTGCTCATTATTTTCTTGAAAAAGGGGACTTTCATCAAAGTTTTTGCAATTGATTTTACAAGTTTGAATGTTACGTTTTTAATTATATATTTAGTTGCCGACGACATCCAACGATGAGGATGTATGCTTATGATAGCCCCACTCGGAGTATTTTTTATATTATCCAAAAGCACATCAAGATTTTTAAACGGAATATTTTTATTATCACTATTTATTACATCATTGTTTATAGGATCGTATATAAGTTTAAATTGTCTTCCTGCATCTGAATAATAATCATATTCACCCGAAACCCTATCCGGGAAATCAACCATTATATCTGATATATCCGGATAAATATTTCGGACTTTTTCATTTCTGAAAAAATCTCTATTTGAATTATATCCCACTCTTTCAACAACAGGATTGCCATGTTGGCATACCGTTGTGACCGAAAATCCATTTTTCTCAAACAGGGAGAGATTTTCCGAAAATTCTTCGATTGCCTTTCCAATATCCCCTTTGTTACTATCCATAACATCATGGTGATATGTAATTTCATGTCCCATATCCTTCATCTTTTTTAGAAGAGAGACATTTTCTTCGTTCTTAAGAAGATAAGCCTGAACATAGTATGAACCGCAATGTCCATATTTTGACTCTATCATAGCTATCTGAAAAGCAGCGGATATATTTGTTTCAACATCATGTTTCAAAGATACAAAATCATTTATACTGTCCTGTTCTCTAAGCGTAGAAAGGGTTATTGACTTTTTTTGAGATTCAGATAACCTTTTACAAAAATTGTCCCAGTTTTTTAATATAAATATCATCGTTCACTCAATCTTTCCCTTAGTATTGTAGATGAAATTCCGTCAGTGTGAGAAAGGTACACAACATCGCAACCAACCTCAGCAAACTGTTTTTCGTATTCTTTCCACTGTGGTGTCCCCTCCCAATCAGAACCAACAAAGACAACATCGGCGCCAAGCTTAATCACTGAACTGAGTTTATCCATATTATCCTGTTTAACAACCTTGTCAACATATCTGATTGATTCTATTATATCCATTCTGTCCTGCTGACATATAACAGGATATTTATTTTTGCGACTGTAGCACAGTTCATCTGTTGTAACTCCGACTATAAGATAATCACACAGTTCTTTTGCTCTGCGGATAATATTGAGATGACCTATATGAAACATATCATAAACCCCAGAGGTGTATCCTATTTTATATTTTTTTGTCATTTTAGGCGCGCTCCCTTGCAAAATGCTTAAACACCCAACCCCTTATTCTGTTGGGCATCAACACCTGAAGTATCAGACGTTTGGTGACATTTGATAAGTACGTTGTTTTTCCGATTACTTTGTTATCAAGCATAAATTTCTGAAGGCGAGCTTCGCTTTTGAAATATTTTAAACTGCCACGACGACGGTACATATCCTCACCAATTCTTACATTCACGAGAGTGTCAGAAAGATTCATAAATTTCATGTTGGCAAGATACATTCTCAACCAAAGATAATAATCTTCATCACAATACCAGTCTATATATCCTCCAACAGATTGAACAGCACTTTTTTTAAACATAACCGTCATCTGATTCATCGGGCAACGCCTTTTCATATATTCTTTAATTTCACTGTCTGTCTGAGGAACATTACGATAAGACACAATGTTATTCACATCACCGATAAATTCAGAAATATTCCCGCCAATAATTGATACAGAACTATCAGATTTAAAAGCATTAAGTTGCTTTTCAAATCTGTCACATACACATATATCATCGGCATCCATAAGTGCTACCATATCATAAGTGCAATTTTCAAGACCTATTCTTCTTGCATCACCATGTCCTCTGTTTTCGGGAAGTCTGATAATCTTGAAAAAGTCTTTAGTTTCATAATTCTTTATAATATCATCTAATTTTTCGGGAACAGGGCCATCAACCACAAGAACAACCTCATCAGGCACCACTGTCTGATTTATAACACTGTCCATTGCAATTTTAAACCACTGCGGATTATCACCGCCATATACACACATCGAAACTGAAAATCTCGTTCTTTGCATTTCGCACCCCTCAAAAAAATTCTGCTTACAAATTTATATATTCATCAACTCTCTCGCTTCCACTTGCTTGCGGTCATACTCAGTTCTGTCAACCTCACCCTTTTCAAGAAGGTAGTCACCAAAATCCTGAGCGGTTTCCATACCACCCTGGTTAATTCCTTCTCTTTGAAAAACCTTCAGTGCAGTTTTTAGTATTATCTTCATGTCACCAAGAAAAGTAATATTTTCTATGTACTGAAGATCGTACTCGAGTTTTTGCTCCCAGGTCATATTATTCCTTCCGCTACACTGAGCAAGGCCTGTGAGTCCCTGACGAACTGTGTGACGTTTTCTTTGCTCATGAGTCATAAACACCATATCTCTGACCAGTTGAGGTCTTGGCCCAACAATTGAAAGGTCGCCTTTCAAAATATTAATAAGCGATGGAAGTTCATCTAAAGACGTGGAGCGAAGAAACTTTCCGTAGGGTACAAGTCTCACCTCATCGGGAAGAAGTTTTCCGTCAGAATCTTTTTTGTTGTTCATGGAGCGAAACTTTATGAGTCTGAATATTTTTTCGCCTTTGCCGGGTCTGAGTTGAGTGAAAAACGGATTTCCGCCAAGCACAATTGCTCCACCCACCATCAGTATAACAAGTATGGGCGAAAGCACGATAAGTGCTATCAGTGACAGAGAAAAATCCATAACCCTTTTCCATATTACGGCATACATCCTAAATATCCCCCAAAATAATTATTTTTCAAAGCATTCTTTTATTGCTATAATTACTGTTTCAATTTCTTCATCTGTCATTTTTATGTCAGACGGGAGGCAAAGGCCTTTTGAAAACAGTTCTTCATCAATAGCATTTTCACCTGCAGATATAAAATCGTTATCCGAAAATACAGGCTGCATATGCATGGGCTTCCACAAAGGTCTTGTTTCTATTCCGATTTCTTTGAGTTTTTCCATAATATCTCCGAAAGTAACCTCACATCCGTCGTCTATAAGCAAACAACTGAGCCAAAAGTTAGGAACAGAAATCTCTTTGAGATAGGGATTCATTTTTATGGGAAGGTCTTTTAATCCTTCTTTATATCTCATATATATCTTTTCTTTCAAAGTTCTGTGCTCTTCAAGATGTGAGAGCTGAGCTCTGCCAATTCCTGCAACAATGTTACTCATGCGGTAGTTATATCCTATTTCCTCATGCTGATACCAGGGGAAGTTTTCTCTTGACTGAGTTGCCCAGAAAAGTGCCTTCTTTCTTGACTCAGCATCCCTGCAAAGGAGCATACCGCCACCGGAGGTGGTTATAATCTTGTTTCCATTAAAGGAAAGTGCATTATATGTGCCAAAAGTTCCGCATTTTCTGTCCTTATATGTTGCAGAAAGCGCTTCTGCCGCATCTTCAATGAGAACAGCATTATGTTTTTTGCAGATATCCACTATTTCATCCATTTTTCCCGGTGTACCATAGAGATGTGCAAATACAACAACTTTTGCTTCGGGATACTTCTGAAACGCCTTTTCCAAAGCAATAGGATCCATATTCCATGTGTCTTTTTCACTATCTATAAATACAGGGATACCACCTTCATACACAACGGGATTAACAGTTGCAGCAAAGGTCATATCTGAACACAACACCACATCTCCCCTTTTTACCCCCGCAAGTTTCATTGCAAGATGAAGCGCAGAAGTTCCGGAGACAAGGCAAAGAGAATTCCACTCTTCACTTTTGCCGGAGATATATTCATTCATCTCATTTTCAAATCCGTCGCAGTTAAAGCCAAGAGGTGCAACCCAGTTTTTTTCAAAGGCTTCTTCAATATACTTTATTTCATCGCCGTGCATTGTTGGTGTTGCAAGCAAGATATTTTTCTTTAGTTTTTCCATTGGATTATTTCATCGCCTTTCAATACTATTGTTCACTGCCAACTTTATTCACAGATGCCTTGACTCTGTTGTACTGTTTCTTACAGTTTTCATTAAATGTTACATTATCTCTTATATAGGTCGGCACCACTTTTTCAAATATGTCTCTCACTTTGTTGTCATCATCTGATTCTATGGCCTCTCCAAGAAGTTTCAATCCCTCTTTCAGTTCGTCCAAAGTTATAGATTTTGGTGAGCCGATGAAAATCTTTTTATGATCTGTTTGTTCGAGACCTTCAGAGTCCATCAAAAGTTCTTCATAAAGTTTTTCTCCGGGACGAAGACCTGTGATTTCTATTTTTATATCCACATGAGGAGTGTAGCCCGAAAGTCTTATGATATTTTCTGCAAGGTCATATATCCTCACAGGTTTACCCATATCAAGGACAAAGATTTCTCCGCCTTTAGCATAGCAGGCCGCCTGAATCACAAGTTGAGCGGCTTCAGGGATTGTCATAAAGTATCTTATGACATCTTCGTGAGTAACTCTGACCGGTCCACCGTTTTCTATCTGACGTTTGAAAAGAGGTATTACACTTCCGTTAGAGCCAAGAACATTACCAAAACGAACTGCCACAAATTCTGTGGAACTGATATTTTCCATACATTGAATTATCATTTCGCAGAAACGTTTGGATGCTCCCATAACATTTGTTGGATTAACCGCTTTATCGGTTGAAATCATAACAAATTTCTCAACGCCGAATTTATCAGCAGTAAGAGCAAGGTTGTATGTGCCAAACACATTATTTTTAACCGCTTCTCTGGGGCTTACCTCCATGAGCGGGACATGTTTGTGAGCTGCTGCATGAAACACAATCTGAGGATGATATTTTGAAAAAATTTCCTCCAACCTTTCCTTATCTCTGATGGAGGCGATAAGGGCTACGGGTTTGTTTTCGGGATATTTTTCATTAAGTTCCATCTGTATGTCATAGGCATTGTTTTCATAGATATCCACTATAATCAATTTTTGAGGACTATATTTCATCACCTGACGACAAAGTTCAGAACCTATTGAACCGCCTCCGCCTGTTACCATAATAACCTTATCTGATACAAGCCCACTAATTCCACTATTGTCAAGAACAACCGGATCACGTTCAAGAAGGTCTTCAATTTTTATGTCACGGATTACCTTTTCATTATCGGGAGATTCAAGAAGTTCACTAATCCCCGGAATTGTCCTTACAACACATTTGGTTTTACTGCAAATATCAATTATTTCTTTTCTGTCTTTGGCATAAGCTGTGGGAATTGCAAGTATGATTTTATCAATTTCAAGTTTGGTGCAAAGTTTTACAATATCGTCTCTTGAACCAAGAACTTTTTTCCCAAAAAACATTTTTCCAAATTTTGCCTTGTCATCATCAATAAGTCCTACAACTTCTATGTTTGATGATTCAGAAGAAAGGTTGTTCATTATTATACGGCAAGCATCTCCTGCACCGACAATCAGTGCACGACTTGAAGTTCCGGCAAAAGAGTCTCTGCCCTTTATGAATTTGACTCCATAGGATTTATGAATTTCTTTGGCAAACATTCTTATGACAGTCATCGACAGTACCGAAATCAATGCGGTTGTAAAATTGATCCTTCTGTGTGAATAGGTTATGATATCGGTAACACGCAACACTTCATCAATTATAAACATCAACACTACTGCTATTATATTCACAAAAAGAAAATGCAAAAGTTCAGTTGTTCCGCTATAACTCCAGGCAGTATTATATACTTTAAATGCTGTAAATACTACACATACGCATATTGCATATATCCCACCAGTAGAAACAAGCGCGAGAAAATTGAGACTTCCGCTTGTATATACAACCAAATATGACAATATCGTTGCAAAAACAATGCTAAGTATATCAAAAATTAATATATACCTGTTTCTGATATAATTTTTTTTCACAGCCGTTCCCCCTATTTTTTGCAAAGCAAACACACCATGCACACATATTAACATACCTATTCCATTATAACACCGGTTCTAACATATGTCAAATTTTTTTAACAGCTGTTCCTCATTATTTTTTAAACTGCATAGAAAGCGGAGTTTCCTATACAGTTTAAAATCTATTATATCGCCGTGCAAAATTGCTTTCTAAAATGCACATAATTTCAAGAAAAGCAAAATTGTTCCGCACTACCGCCGAAAGGCGGAGCGATAAAGCCGCTTTTCTTGTAATTTTTACACATTAATGTTTATTTGATAAAAACCTTTCAAAACAGTACTCAAAAAAAGAAAAAGATCAGCCACTTCAGGCAATAAAGAAACCGATCTTTTTTAGAATTTTATGATAGTTCCCCATCAGATACAACAGGTTTTATCCATTTTCTCGAAACAAAATGTCTTATACACATTATACTCTTGGGAACATCTTCCACAAGGTATTCTGTGAGGAAAACCAAGGCAAAGGGAAGTTTGAACCAAAATGCTGTAGCAAATGTGATGGGAATTGCAAGTCCCCAAAGGCACAAGAGGTCATATTTTGCACCGGTGACAGAATCTCCGCCGGAGCGGAAAACTGCGCATATGAGTGTGTAGGGAATATTGCGGAAACAAAGTTCCACGGCGTATATGACAATTAATATTCCCGCAATGTGTATTGTTGTATCAGTGATATTGCCACTCATATTGAAAAGATATATGACTTTTTCTTTGAATACTATGGCAAAAACAGCGATAACTGCACTGATGATGGGGGTTGATATGACAAGTCTTTTGGCTCGTTTATACCCTTTGTCAAATTCTCCCTCTCCTATTGATTTGCCAACAATTACCGCTCCTCCGTCATTTAGGCCTATAAAGAGTATCATGCATAAACTTTCAACTGTTCGAAGTATTGTGCACGCCGCATAGTTTTCATGACCTGTGTTTGCATAGATGGCATTATTGCAAACAGTTCCGAGTCCCCACAAAAGTTCATTGAAAATTACCGGGGATGCTTTTCTCATAAAAAGCTTAAAATCCCTTGGCTTAAATGAGAAAAACTCTTTTATGGGAATTATGAGAATGTTTTTTTCTATTTTTGAAACTATCAAAAGTATCGCAAAACCTACCCAGGCAGAAATTGCAGTTGCAAGTGCCGCTCCCTCAACGCCCATTTCGGGAAGACCAAATTTTCCGAAAATGAGAGCATAATCAAGGAAGATATTCAGACTTGTGGAAATCAATGACACTGCCATAGGAAGTTTCACACGCTCTGTTGAGCGAAGAATTGTGCTCAAAACAGATGTGGCAACAGTTGCCGGATAGGCGAAAGCAACCATACGAAGGTAGGCAGCACCTGTGGACACAACCCTTTCATCACGGTTAAAAACTTTCATTATGATTTGCGGAAAAGATACCGCCGCCACCATAAAGGCAAGGGCAACAAAAACTCCGCTTGAAAAAGCAACGGTGTATGTACGCCTGATTTCATCAGTCTTTTTTGCACCCCAATACTGGGCAACAAAAAGAGCAGTTCCTGAACAGATGCCGAAAGAAATCATACTCATCAGCCAGTTCCACTGGTTTGCCATACCCGAAGCAGAAAGGGCAATATCACCGAGTTGACTCATAAAAAGGGTGTCAACAAAGGTGAGAGAATTTATTAAAAGATGTTGCAGTGCTATTGGGAGAGCAAGGTGCAAAAGAAGGGACCAGAATTCTCTTCTTTCAGATTTTATGTTGTTCATTTAGTATTCCTTTCACTATTGTTTATTTTAAAGATTCATTGGTTTTTATTCAAATTACGGGGATTTTCATATAATCCGAAATGTCCTGAACAAAAGAAAGTAATCACAATAACTATTGCAAAAAAGACAGCGCCTTTTATTCCAAACACTTCCAATGCCAACAAAAATGCGGCAAAGGGACATTTGGTCATTCCCGAAAACAAAGCGGCAAATCCAAGAGCCGCACCAAAGCCTGCGCCAATTCCCAAAAATCCTCCTAAAACACATCCGAAAGTTGCACCTATGAAAAACGTTGGCACAATTTCACCGCCTTTAAACCCTACGGCAACTGTGATTGCTGTGAATATAATTTTCATAAGAAATGCTTCATATTTTGCTTCACCTGAAATCGCATGTTCTATAACATGCATACCAACGCTGTTATAATCGGTTGTTCCCAGAATAATTGTCAAAAGGACTATCAAAAGACCGCCAACACCTGCACGGATATAGGAATTGGGAATGCATTTTTCCATTATGTGCTCTGTTTTATGAATTGCTGTTGCAAAAACTATGCATACTCCTGCACAAAGAACTGCCAACACAATTATCTTTAAGATTACACCTATGTCATATCCGTGAAAAACCGGCATAGGAAATCTTACGGGAGAAACTCCAAAAAATAGTGCCGTTGAATATGCGGTCAGGGAAGAAATGACACCCGGAAAAAGTCCTCGGAAGTTAAACATTCCTACTCTTGTTACTTCAAGTGAAAAAACAGTTGCAGTGAAAGGAGTTCCGAAAAGGGCGGAAAATACACTGCTCATTCCCGCACTCACAAAAAGTTTCAGATTGTCATTTTTCTGTCTGAAAGCCGTTCCGAGATTGTATCCCATACTTCCACCAAGCTGGAGTGCCGCACCTTCGCGTCCGGCAGAGCCCCCAAGCATATGAGTGATTACGGTGCCGATAAATATGAGAGGAATCATAACTAAAGGAACATCTTTTTCTTCCTTAATTGATTGAAAAACACGTTTTGTGTCAATATTGCCTTTTGAGCGGAAAAGGTTATATAAAGCGGCTATCACAAGACCGCCGAGAGGCAGAAAAAGGATTATAAACGGATTTTCTTCCCTGAGTTCTATAACGTGTTCCACGCTGATGTGGAAAGCAGTTCCGAGAAGTCCGCCACCAATACCTATAATTAAACTTATGAGTGTCCATTTCAGTATATAAGAAGTGATTTTCATACATTTTTTCCAAAAATTCATTTCTGTTGTTCCTCCAAATGTCAAGTAAAAAATCTTCATGTTACATTATTTTCCCTGAACGTAATCAATAAGCTCTGTAATATCCGATTTGTTTGTAAAGTCTCCATCCGCATCACAAAGCTCAACTAAAAGCTTTTCCATTTCGGTTGGTTCTTTTTTTGAGGACATTATTTTTTTAAGAGTTTTAAGAGCAGTTCTGTGAACAAGAGTGAGTTCATCAATAATCATTTTTCCCGAAAAATTGAAAATCTTAACATTTTCGGGAATTGTGTTTTTAAAGTTCTTTTTGATTACGAGGTCATCATAATATTCTCGACAATCTTTCGGAGTAATTCCCGTTGTATATATGGCGATTTTCTTATCATTAAGTTTGTCAAAATTTTTGGCTACAAGATGAACGCCGTTTATGACCTCGGCATAGAGCCCTCCGCCATATATTATTGTATCATATTTTTTTATCTCTTCAAAAGATATGTCTTTGGCATCTGCAACCCTGCAGGAAAGTTCCTCACCTATCCATTGGGCATAGGTTTTTGCAGAGCCGTATTTGGTTTTATAGATTACTATTGTTTCCATTGAAATGTCACCTCTTATAACATAATATCACTAAAATATAAAAAAGGCAACTTTCACTTTAAAGAAAGTTACCTTTTTATAGATATTCTTAAAATTCTTCCAATATTCCATAGTCTGCATACTCAAAAATTCTTGAATCTTTATCAGGATTTATGGCGATGATGGTGTCTGCTCCTTCAATGGCACAAGTATGATGAACTGCCCCTGATATTCCTATGGCAATGTATATCTTCGGACTGACTGTTTTCCCCGTAAGGCCAACCTGATTCTCATATGGTGCAAGATTGGCATCTACAAGACCTCTTGATGCACCAAGTTCGGCATTTAGTGTTTTGGCTAATTCCTCTGCCTTTTCAATGCTATTCTTTGCACCTTTTCCCAAAGACACCATAACATCTGATGAACTTTGTTTTGTTCTGACCGTTGCCATAACAGGTTTTGTAAGGCATCTGATTTTGGCTGTTATATTTCCGCCTTGGGCAGGACGATACATAAAAAGGTCTTCGCCATCTGTTTCAAGATGAGTACAATCGGCGCAAAGTCCTGTGGATAGCATTGACGCAACTATGGGCGCATTTTTCCTGCCCCATTGGTCTGCATTCCACAAAACATATTCGCATTTTTCTTTTTCTATTGCTTCAAAAATCTCATCAGGAGAAAGTTTTTCTATTACATGGACTGTTTTTGCAATTTTTTCTGCTTTTTCAAGAACTTCCGTTCCCACAACCCATACAGTTTCCAGTTTTTTGGGGAATTCCTCTGAACTCTCTTCCTTTTTTTCAATGTTTCTCAAATTCTCAACCAAAGAAGCGAGCTCATCATAAGAGATAAATTTGCATTTCCTTTTTCCCGATGTGTTTTCAAAAGTTTTTAAAACACGTGTAGGAGAACCTTTGAGTCCGCACTTTTCTTCTTCGCATCCAATGTGAGAATTGTTTAAAATCTCTATATTTCCGACTTTCGAAAAAATGCTTGGGAAACGAAGAACATATCCCCTCTCAATCGTTACAAGTGCAGGAAAAGTTAGTCTGTCTTCACCATCTCTTGTTTTGACAGTAGCAAAACCATCACAGGCTTCAACACTCATAGCACCGGTCATTAATGAAATGCCAAGTTTTTGAGAAAGCATTGGTCCAACTTGTGCAGTATCTCCGTCAACACTTTGTCTTCCGCAAAGAATAAGGTCATATTCCATTTTCTTTATTGCCTCTGACAATATGTATGAAGTTGCCAAAGTGTCCGAACCTGCATAAATATTATCAGAAATAAGAACAACTTTTGCCCCGAGTCTTGTAAGGGGCAAAAGTGTCTCTTTTGTTTTTTCGGGACCCATTGAAACCACTGTCACATCATCAGAAAGTGTGAGAGCACATTCAAGGGCTGATGCATCAAAGGGATTTATCTCCCCTTTAATCACTTTTACGCAAACTAAAATTTTCATCAAAACATACCTTCTGAAATCTCTTGGGTTGCACAGAATTTAACATCTGGATGATTTCTTAAAAGTGTTGCAGGAATCTGTGGCTGAATGTCATCAAAAAGAACACGTTTTGCAATTCCGTGCTGCCAGGGTCTATTAAGGGCAATATATACAGAGCGTGCTTCCAAAATCTGTTTCATACCGATTGTTATGCACCATTCGGGCATTCCTCTGAGGTCGCCTCTCTGATAACCATAGGCATTTATTGTTCTTGTTTCTCTTGTTATGGGCAGAACTCTTGTTCCGAGGTTTCCAAATTCTTCCCATGTTATGGGATCATCTTCTTCCGCCGCTTCATTGAAAGCAAGATGACCGTTGATTCCAAGACCGCCAAGGCAAAGATCAACACCGCCAAGTTCTTCAATGAGTTTGTCGTATTCTGCTTCTTTTCCGGGCTCGGGGAAATGGCGCTGACTTTCAGGCATTACAAGTTCGGGATCTACAAGAGAATAGAACTCTGTGTTCATTCTCTTTTTGAAACTCATGGGATGATCTGCATCAATTGACTCTGTGGGTGTTATCATATATTCATCCATGTTAAAGAAATGCACACGTTTTAATGATACCCTAAGCTGATTTACAAGACGTGCAAATATGGGATACTGATCTGTCGGACCTACCGGTACAATCATAACAGTATCTTTTCCTTTTTCATTATTTTTCATAATTTCTTCAAGCATTGCAAGAGCCATATCGAAATATACGTCCCACTCTGCTTTTACTGTTTTGAATTCTATGTTATTTCCTACTTTCATAGTCAAACACTCCTTAATTTATGATTGATTATCTCTCATTGTATATTGGTTCAAGGGCTTTTTGTATCGTTTTATATCTTTCAAATACTTTTCGGTACAGTTTTGTGTTTTCCTCATTTGGCAATGTTTCGGATACCACATGGTTGCAAATCCTCAAAGCATCTTTTTCGCCTTTGAAGACACCCGATGCAATACCTGCAAGCATAGCACTTCCAAATGATGAATCGGCATATTTCATCTGAACAAGCTTGATTCCGAGAGCATCACTTATCATCTGACGCCAAAGAGGACTTTTGCCTCCCCCACCAATGATTTGTGCACTGTCTTCGTGATCTATATTCATGCTGTCGAGAGTATTTTTACAATCAAGCATGCTCATGGTAACACCTTCAAGCACCGCGCGGGTAAAGTGAGACTTATTGTGAAATGCTCTTACCCCCGTAAAACTTGCGCAAAGGTCAGGGTTTTGATATGGTGTCAGTTCGCCGTTCAAATAGGGATGGAAAATCACACCTTCCGAGCCTATTGGAACTTTTTCAGCCAGAGAATTGAGCTCTTCATAATTTCCGCCAAATGTATCTCTCAACCATCTGTAGGACGCCGCACAGGATTTTGTGGCAGTTCCCGGATAGAAAAGACCGTCTATCATGTGAGAATAGTTAACAAGGTTTTTGTCGGGGTATGGTTTGTCTGTTACAACACAAATTCTTCCGGCAGTGGCAAGTTTCAGGGTCATTTGTCCTTTTGAAACTGCACCCGATGCAAAAACTTCCATAACAGTATCGGTTGTTCCGCAAATGACAGGCGTACCCTCCAAAAGTCCTGTGGATTGGGATGCTTCTTTTGTGATATTGCCCACAAAATCTGTGGGCTTCACAATTTCCGGCATCATATCTATGCTGAAATCCAACAAAGAACATAGTTCTTCATCCCATTCCATTTTGTTTATGTCAAACATCATGGAGCCTTCGGCTTCAATATAGTCTGTGACATAATCTCCCGTCATAAAATGACGCACATAGTCTTTTGCAAAAAGTATTTTCTTTGTTTTAGAGAAAACTTCCGGTTCATTATTCTTTATCCACATGAGTTCAGGAAGTGTCCATATTGTGCCGGGTGAGTGAAGAACCTTTTTCAAAATGGATTCATTATAGTTTTCTTTTAAAAACTCAACTTCCTTTGTGCATCTCGTGTCTGTCCAGTATATGGAAGGTCTCAAAACATTAAAGTTTTCGTCCATAATAACCGCAGTATGAGTTGCCGCATCAAATGAAATGCAAGCAATATCTGCAGGAGAAACTCCGCTTTTTGAAAGAACACCTTTTATGTTTTCAACTGTTGCATTAACCCAATCATGAGGGTTTTGTTCTGCATATCCGGGTTTTGGATAACTTGTGGGGTATTCGGTTGTATTGGTTGCCGTGATTTCGCCGTTTTCACATAAAAGAGTTGCTTTTGATGCGCCTCCGCCAAAATCTATTCCTAATAAATATTTCATAAATTCACCTTTAGGAAGGGATGTAAAAAGGCCTATAATTGTCCGTCTCATCCTCGACGTAGAAAGGTACGTCGAGGGTGAGGTTGTTCATTCAGGTCTTCCTTTCTTCCCTGTTTTTCATTTGTTTTGTTGAGATTTTTTATGAAAATTCTCTTTTCGGGGGATAGGAAAAATTAGCTCAAAATGGACTAATCGAATGCCAAACCTTGGTTTGGCACGTCAGCCTGAAGGCGTACAAAGGTACGTCGAGGGTGAGGTTGTTCATTAAGGTCTTCCTTTCCTCCCCATTTTTCATTTGTTTTGTTGAGATTTTTTATGAAAATTCTCTTTTCGGGGGATAGGAAAAATTAGCTCAAAATGGACTAATCGAATGCCAAACCTTGGTTTGGCACGTCAGCCTGAAGGCGTACAAAGGTACGTC
>JAZONV010000078.1:0-16130 GCA_045654685.1 Clostridia bacterium
TCGCCATTAATTGCACGCTTTGCGTGCATGAATTGTTTGCTCTGCAAACATTATGGTTGAAAATCGCCTTGCGATTTTCTTCCTTAATGCACCTTTGGGTGCAATTCATTTTTTATGTATTTCTGCTTTTTGCAGTTTTTAATGTGGCAATAAGCATTGCTCTTATCGAACAAATTACCAATGTGCATTCAGTCCCGTTGCCTAAAGGGGGAAGAAATCCGCAAGGATTTCAGGGGGATTTATCCCAAAATTCCTTTTACCATATTGTCTATATATTGACATACATCTTTGAAATTATTGTTAATCTCATTATTGGGAATTCGGATAACTTTAAGATTTCTCTCCTCTATGTTATATGTTCTTATTTTATCTTTCAGTAACATATCATCCTTATAGTGTTGACCTCCGTCAAGTTCTATTATCAACCTCGCTCTATGGCAGTAAAAATCAACAATATAATTATCTATAACTTTCTGCTTTAAAAATCTAACGGGATAATTGGATAGAAAATCATACCAAAGATGTCTTTCTTCTTTTGTCATATTTTTTCTTAAATTCCTTGCACTTTGTGTCAATACTCTATTGTGCTTTCTTTCCATATCAGATTCACCAATATAATATATTATCAATCAATTCTGTCGGAATCCTCCCACCGTCTTCGACGGTCCCCCCTCCTTTAGGCAAGGAGGGCTTTGACAGAGCCGATTTTTTACCTTAATGCACCTTTGGTGCAATTCATGTGTCAGTATGACACAATTCATGAAAGTGCATGTTTCAATTCATGCACGAGTCATCGTGCAATTCATTCTTTTTCACATCATTTCTATATATGCCAACCAAAATAGAAACAACTGCAATAAGTTCATTTAAGATTCCGGCATATGCGCCGTAGACAATATTGTATATTATCCAGCAAGGGGATACGAAAAGGGAAATTACCCTTACGTGCAAATCTTTTTTCATGCTGAGTGCTATTGTTGAAAGACAACCTGCAAGAATTGCAAGAAGTGAATATATATCGGTGAATGTCAGCGCTCCTGCAACAAGCATCTGCCCCATAAAAATTGCACGCCATGTGCCAAGTCCAACCCTCATAAAACGATTTCCAAAAGAGAACACAAGGGTTCTTATAAATGCTATGAGGTCAAGGGCTGCTCCTGCATATGCTCCCAGAAGAAAAAGCTGAAGAGCAGAAAGAAACGATGCCAACATATGAAAAATCATGAGCCATATTCTTTTTTTCTGTTGAAAGGATATGAGTGAACAAATGAGAGCCAACACTCCGATACCCTGAATTACAATCTGATTCATATTGAAACAATTTACCTCCAGTAAAATCATTTACACCGTATCATCAGAAAGAGAACAATATGACAAGAATTTGTAACAGTTTTTTGTTATCTTGAAAGTTTTAAGAATTTCATTTTCCCGGATTCAAGAGTGAGAGACTGAAGTTCACAACCCGATTGTCTGTCAAGCCATTTATCGGTGAATTCAACAGTTTCTGTCTTGTCACCAAGATTTGAAATACAAAGATAAACTTCTTCATTAACGAAAAGACTCATATGTACGCCTTTTGAAAGAGGAGCTTTTGTTATTTCAGAATCTCTAACATCCATATAGCAGATTGAATTTTCTTCTACCATGGGCTTGTAGAGGTCGAAATATTCAAACCATCTTTCTCTCATTTTGGGATTGTCGGGAATTGATGACCATTCGCTATATACGTGAGGGCCGTCGGGATGTGCCTTGTACCACTCTTTCACGCGGTTATAGTGAACTTTTTCATCGTGTGCCTCTCCGCGGAGATAATCAATTCCGGGAACTTCTTCCCTTTCTCCCGTAACGGGGCGTCCGTCAACTCTTAAGATGAACTGCATGAAGGGAATTGTTTTTGCATAGAATTCCTCTTCTTTTTTCTCATCCATATACTTAAAGTCGGGACATGCGATTATGTAGGGGTCAAACTGTGTTGTGGAAAGCATATCATCAACGGAGTCAACACCTTCGCCAACCCAAATGTAGTCATACACCTTTTCTTTTGTCTTGGGAGCAAGACATTTTCCTGCATGAATTTTTACTATTCCGCCAAATTCCTTTACTCTTGAATATATTCTTGAAAGCTGATCTTCAAAAATCGGGTCATAGTCAATGAATGCATTTTTGACCTTTGAGTGGTCAACATAGTAACCAATGTCATTGAAAATTCCGTCAAATTCATAGTCATTTAAGAACATATCCATTTTTCTTGCGGAAAATTCATCCCATTCTGCAGAATCGGGATCACACATACGATAGCGGAAGAAAGAACAATCAAGATTGTGCTTGTATCTCGGTGAGAATTTCTCGGTAAAATCAGGGTCTCTCTCATCAAAGAAACAGCTTGAGAAATACGGAATAATCTTGATTTTGAAATCGTGACAAAGTTTGATGAATTCTTTCAAACCTTCCGGGTCGTGAGATGTGAATTTATCTGCACCCAGAACCCTTATGGCATCATTCCATTCTTCATGAATCTGAATGAGGCCAACGCCTTTTTCGGCAAGGGATTTTATGAGATTATAGTCATATTCTGTGGGACGAATTGAAAAAGGAGCAGGATATTCTCCAAGATTATATATTACCTGACCGGGAAGATAGTCATGGACTCTTTCACGGCGAAGATAACTTTTCACCTTGGTTTCTGCATACATTATGTTTGCTTTTCTTATACGGTGTTCTTCAAGTGTGAGAAGTTTCATTTTGTCTCCTTCCGACATATTTTTTTAAAATATGCCCAACAATTAATGTTATCAAATATTATATGATATTGTCAAGACTTTTCTGGTATTACGTAAGATTTAAACGTTTGAGGAGAAGTCTGTTTCTGTATATCCGACTTCAGATTTCCATTTTCAAAAACTTCATCTGACCGTCATTTAAAGTCAGAGACTGAAGCTTTGTACCTTCCTGTCTGTCAAGCCATTTGTCAACAAATTCTATGGTCCGGGGAGTGTTTCCAAGGTTTGAAATGCAAAGATAGAGTTCTTCGTTAACAAAAAGGCTCATATGCACGCCATCGGGAAGAGGACTCTTTGTTATTTCGGAATCTCTCACGTCCATATAGCAGATTGAGTTTTCCTCTACCATGGGTCTGTAGAGATCAAAATATTCAAACCATCTTTCTCTCATTTTGGGATTGTCGGGAATTGATGACCATTCGCTATATACGTGAGGGCCGTCGGGATGCTCTTTGTGCCATTTTCCAACATTTTCAAAGTGGATTTTCTCGTCATATTCTCCGGTGAACACATAGTCAACACCGGGAGCAAAGGCTCTTTCACCGGTTATGGGTCTGCCATCGGCTCTAAGAACAAACTGCATAAAGGGAATTGAGCCGGCATAGAATCTTTCTTCTGCTTTCTCATCCATCTTTTTAAAGTCGGGGCAGGATATTACATAGGGGTCAAATCGGAGAGTCTGCATCAGATCTTGTGTGGTTTTCACATTTTCTCCAACCCAGATATAGTCATATACTCTTTCTTTGGTTTTGGGGCAAAGGCACCAGCCTTCGTGAATTTTAACTATGCCGCCAAATTCTTTGACTCTTGAATATATTCTTGAAAGCATATCCTCAAAAAGCGGATCATAATCCATATATCCGCAAAGACCTTTGGACATATCAACATAATATCCCATGTCATTGAACACGCCGTCAAAATCATATTCATTAAGCATTGTGTCAAGTTTTCTCATCAAAAACTCGTCCCAATGGGGAGATGCGGGGTCACATTCTCTGTAGCGATAGTATGAAAGATTGAGAGAATTTTTGTGATTTGGCGAAAAATCTTCAGTAAAGTCCGGGTCTCTCACATCGAAAAAACCGCTGGATACATATGGAAGAACTTTGATACCGAAACTATGGCAAAGTTTTATGAATTCTTTCATACCCTCCGGGTCGTGAGAAGAATATTTATCCGCTCCCATAATTCTTATGGCGTCATTCCATTCCTCGTGAACCTGAATAAGACCTACTCCTTTTTCCGCCAGAGATTTTATAAGGTTATAGTCATATTCTGTGGGACGGATGGTCATTGGTGCAGGATATTCACCAAGGTTATATATTACCTGTCCGGGAATGTAGTTATGAACCCTTTCTCTTCTAAGATAACTCTTTACTTTGGTTTCTGCATACATTATATTTGATTTTCGTATTCTATGTTCTTCGAGTGTCAGAAGTTTCATAATCATTCTCCTCATGTGTTGGCTTATTGTCAGATAACATATGAAAATCAACAAATCAGATTTATTAATTTTTATATACTATCCGCCGACAGGCTATCTGATATATCATATATCGTTTTACATTGAAATTCCACTCTTTTTAAAAATTTGTCCCGGCAAAGAATTTACGGATTCAGATTCCGCCACTCTCCGGGGGAAGCCGGAAAGTGGCCTGAATCCATCTATTTTTTAGGAGCAGATAAATAGCAAAACTTTTTTATCTATCAATTTTGTGTATCATTGAAAATGTATATCAATCTCGGATCGCCATATCTATCGTATACAATGATTTCCGAACAAACTGAACCTGTGGACTCATATGGGATAAGGTCTGATGCTACACCCTTTGAAATGGTTTCTGTTCTTTCGTCATATTTTAATACTGTGTATGTTGAGATATTACGAATTTCTTCATTCTGAAGTGCAACGCCTTCATAGTTTGTTCCGGGAACAAGATCCTGAGTTGTTGAAATAATCATATTGTCAACTCTCTTATATACATTTGCATTCATAACACGGAATATATCTGTGAGACCTGCACTTGGGTTTGCAGCGGTCTTCATCGCACGTTCTTTGTAACTATAGAGAATTTCTATACCTTTGATATATCTTTCAGTAGTATATGAAATCTTTATGAGATCGCCGCCAACAATTGTGTGGTTAATTTCCTTTTCAAGGTCGTCTGTGAGATATACTTCCATCTTTGTGCTTCCTCTGTAGCCAACAATCTTTGTTACGGGGTCACCGTTTGCATCAAGAATTCTACGCGCAGTTTCAACAAACATAGGTGTTGTATCATTTATAACCTGTTCATTTGAACCTGTAACTGTTGTATAGTAGAGAGCGGCACTTGAAATGAGGCTCTTGTCCTGCATTTTGTATGCAGCAAGTGTATATTCTGCATCGTGTGACAAGTACTGACCTGTCGTATATACCTTATAGTCATCATCACTAATGCTATCACCCTGAGGAATTATGAATATGGGAGCAGTCTGATCAAGGGCAATCTTACCACCGAGGATACCTGATGTACCCTTATATTTGAGTTTTTCATCCAATTCAATTCCGTCATAGTAGAGTTGGAGAGAATTGAAATAACTTTCTTCCTCACCAAGACCTTCATATGTTACTATGGTATCCTTGCCGGAAACAGTTGAAACCTTTTTAAAGGGGGTGTCAACTGTTTTTACAACTCCGTTATTTACAGTGTAGGAAACCAAAACTCCATTCAAAAGTTGAGTTGCATCAACAGAATTTCTTACTGTTCCGTCGATTTTAACATTTTTGCCGTATTCATACACCACAACTTCACCATTCTGGTCAAGAATCTTTGACATAACTGTGCTTACAAGACCGGGGGTCTGCTTTGTCTGGATGATATAACCGAAACGTGCAAGATCACCAATGGCTACAAAGGTTGAAATCTCACCTGCAGCATTCAATGGGAAGAGTCCCTCTCTGCCTGTTGTGAGGAATGTGCCTTCATAGTAGTAACAATCATCTGTTACTCTGTATTCTTTTCCGTCGATTGTGACGTAGAGTATACCGTTTGTTTCTCTTGTTTCTTCAATTGTACCGCGAAGTTCCGTGAAAGCATATACTATAGAAATGCTTGATTTGTCCTCCGCTTTAACAACAGAAAGAACATCATTTTCAGAAAGTTCTTCTACAAGTACAACATCGCCATTTTCAGCAACCATGCTTACGTTTGCATATTCGTCCAGAAGAAGCGCCTGGTCATTATACTTTCCGAAAATTGCATTGAGTGATGAATTACTATATTCAACAACATATGTTTCATATTCCACAACTATAATAACATCAATTTTCTTATCTTTGTTATTATCGATAAGAGTGATTTTTCCGGATTCTATATCGAAGTAATCTTCATTGGGGTTTGCAACGGGAACGTTGTTTACAAACATATCCGCTGATGAGAAGCTTACATCAATATCTTCATATTCCATATCCCCTACTTCATAGTAGAATTTTCCATCTGCATATCCGTCATAGGATTCTGCAGAAATTTCATGAACTGTGTTGTTGTAGGAATAAAGACATACAAGGCGTTTATCTTTGTCGTCATGATACTGTTTGTAATATGATACTACTCTCTGACCAAAGAAGTTATCTGCACTTATCGAATCTTTTTTGAGAACTGTGTCTCCAATTACAATCCAGTCTGAATTATAGAAAACTTCACCAAGATTCATTCCGCCAGCGGAAGTAACAATTCCTTCCACCCTTGAAATGTCATAATATCTTTCTAAAACGGTTTCTTTTGCATTGTAATATTTGAAAGTTGCATTTCCGTCTTTTGTGATCTGCTGAGCTTCGAGAGGATAGCTGTCCCCTGCCTGCAAAAGAAGATCTGCAAGTTTGCCGGATGTGAGAATTTTTGAAGAATTTGTGTCGCCAAATGTTCCCACATTTGCTCTTTCAACTGCCATTGCAGGGCTGGAAGTCTGTGCAAGGAATTCCTTGTATCCCAAAGCATAATAGATAAGTTTCATTGCCTGCGAAACTGTTGCTGTGTCATCGGGACGAACTGTACCATCGCCAAAACCTGCAACAAATCCCATGTTATATGCAGTCATTATGACGTCAAAATTGGGATGTTCGCTTGTAAGGTCAACAAACACGGATTCTGAAGAATCTGAAGGCTGTCCGCAAAGATTGAGAACAGATTCAACAAGGTCCCCTCTTGTTATTTCCGCATCGGGATTCAGCGTGAGCTCCGATTCCATAAGTCCAAGTTTTGCAACAACTTCTATTGCTTTGTCAGAATAGCTGTCGTCAGCATAGGACACGGGGGATATGGCAAATGCGGACAGAATCAATGCAAGTGTTAAAACAAGTGAAAAAATTCTTTTCATATATCATATCCTCCTTATCTTGATAATACTTCATAAAGTATTTTTGCTGCCTGTGCTCTTGTTACATTTTCTTTTGGGGCAAAATGGTTGTCACCCATACCGTTTATGATGCCTGCTTCCTGCATTTTCACGCATGCATCTTTTGCCCAGTCGCTTATTTTCTCTATATCTTCAAAATCATCTTTGTCGGATCCGTCAAGCTTTATGCCCATTACGGACAGAGCACGGTATGTCATTGTTGCCATTTCTTCTCTTGTGATAATTCTGCCTTTTCCGAAGGTTGTATCATCAATGCCGTTTACAATACCTTTGACATTTGCCGCTGCAACATAGGGCTGACACCAATCGGATGAATCAATATCATCAAAGTTTTCATCTGCTGAAGATACTGAAATGTTGAGAGTGAGAACAAGCATTTTTATAAATTCTTCTCTTGTTACAAAATCGTTTGGTCTGAAGTTTCCTTTTCCGTCACCGGATACGATATTTTTGTTATAGAGTTCATTGATTGCTTTTTGTGCCCAGTCAACATTTTTGATATCGTCAAAGGAAATTTCCTTAACTTCTGCTTTGTCTTCTTCACCAACGGATACGAAGGGCTGACCCTTAACTGAGGAAGAAGAACCTCCTCCGCCCGAACCGCCTGAACCGCCTGAACCGCCGGATCCCTGGTTTGCTTTTTTCGCCGCCTTTGATTCAGCCTCTACTGCATCTTCAAGAGCTTCAATTGATGTGAAGAGCCTTGATGTGCCGATTTCTTCACATACAGTCTTTTTCTTTGCATCTTTCAATGTGGCATATGTGGGGAATTCGTCCGGATCCACAAGGTCTGAACCGTTGAGAATCTTATCTATTCTTGCCTTTGAACCGTCTTTTACTGCATAAAGCACTACGCTTGTGTCAAAGTCCCTTGTGAAATCTTCAACATACACATATTCATCTTTGTTGCGCATAATATACTCTGCAAGAGAAAACTTCTGGGAGTCGGACATTCCGAATCCTTCGAAATCGCCTGTACCTGCATATATATCATATGAATTTGTTTCGAAAATTCCGTCATTTGCCAAAGAATCAAAAATTTCTAAAGTTCTGTCAATACCTGTTGCATTATTGAGTCTTGCAAGAGCAGATATGCCCGGTGCAAGCTCTGTTACCTGTGAAGGAAGCTCAATTGGTGTTCCATCATCTACCAAAATGCCTTTGATTTCAGCAAACTTCTGCCAGAAAGCTTCTTCTTCACCTTCTGAAAGAACTTCTACAATTGCCGCAATTTCGTCCCATACGGGGCTGAATCCTTTAACAATTTCACTAAGTTCTTCAGGGTCTTGCGCAGCGTTCACGTTTTCTATAAACACCGGGTCATAATATGCCACCGAACCGCTGCCAAAACGAACTCTGAAAGAGGGAACTTCACCATCTGCAATCTTCTTCGTGAAAACATAGCCTTCGCCATATCCCACATCTGAAACCGCATCAAATCCTGAAAGAATTTCGGTTATATCTCCGCTTTCACAATCAAACTCTGAAAGTTCTGACCATGTTTTGCCGCTTTCGAGGTATTGAATTGTTATTATGGAATCATTATCGGAAATGTTATCACCACATACAGTGATTGTTGTTCCGTCTGTTTCTACTGATTTTATTGCCTCATATTTGTCATCTTCAGCAGGCTCTGATGCAAAATCCGAAGGAGCATTTTTTGAATAGCTTATTGCAGATTCAAAGTTTCTTATTACCATTGCTTTTATGTAGGAATAGTCTGCATCAAAGTCGGGTGTAAATTCTATCACATCTGCTCCTCTGTAGGGAACTTCTATGGGAAGAAGTTTAACATCTGTAAGATTGTCTTCGCTATCATATGCAGATGCTGCAATGTAGGCTTCAACTCCATTTTTGTAGGCACCTTTAAGATTTGCAGAAATTGTGCCGTCCGATACGGAAATGCTTTCAACATCTACTGTATAATCTGCTGTGGTAAATTCAATTTCTCCTGTAGGTGCAGAATCACCGAGGAAAGAGTTGATACCGGAGAGAGAAACCTTATAGTCTGCTCCTTTTTCAAGTTCTTCAAATGCAATCTGAACCGTACTTCCCTGAGCAGAAACCTCATATGCAGGGTTTATCTCTTCACCATCTTTTTCTATTACTACTGTTGGGTCGATGTCATCTTCAACGAGATTTGTATAGTTAAAAACTACAGTTTCGTCAATGTCTGCACATTGTGCATCGCCACTTTCAATATAGCATTCCTCGATTTCAAAACCGGGAATATATACTCTCATATTGTCAAAGAATTTTTCTCCGTTATCGCCCTGTGTACCACCGTATATATCAAAGAACAGGGCATCGGTTGCTACAGCATTTGTGCCACTGTAGGTTCCTTCAAACTCTTGCCACAGGTCAGAGTCGTGCTGTTTGAATTTCAATTTTCCATATTTTTGGCTGTTGCTGAAAACAACGCTGATGTCATACCATACACCGGCTTCATATGATGCCACATCATTTCCTAAAAATGATATGCGTTGGTTTGCACCTAATGTTAAAACGTAGAGGTCTCCTGCACTCTGACGGAAACTCAGATGAGCATTATTGGAAACCGAATCAAAACGGAAGGAAAAATCATATCCCACCACATCATAGGAACCGCCAAGACCGATTCGCATCTGTTCATTTGCCGGTCCGTTTGTATATTTCAAACTTTTGCCCCACACATCAGCATTCTCATCTTCCCATGTGTGAATGGTGAACTGATCTTTTGTTCCGCTCACGTTCCATCCGCTTATGGCTGCAAAATATGCTTCGGGGTCATCTGTTTCAAAATCGAGATTATATTTTTGCTGTTCCTCAAGAGCATATGATGGCATGCAAATGAGAGAAAAACACATAACAGATGTAACCAAAAGAGCAATAAGCCTTTTTATTTGTTTAGACATTTGTTTCATTCCTTTCCTATTATATATAGGTAAAAAGTTTCATATTCCGGGGCATCTCAATGTGAGATGTCCCGGATTTAAAATCATACCGAAATTAAAACCTCTATATTATTATGCCGCGTATACTCTTACTTCCATTACGGAGTTCCAGTTACCGGGGTTGTTGTTATAACCTTTTACAACAACTTTTACATAACGTGCCCTTGCACCGGTAAGTTTATGATTTTCAAGTTCAAGTGTTGGCATTGCATCGCCATCGAACCACTGTTTATAATTCTTTCCGTCTTCTGATGTCCAGATTTCAAACTGTGCGGTTCTTGTGTCACCTTCCATGAATGCAATACTCATAGAATCAAGGTCTTTCACTGAACCAAGGTCATATTCAAGCCAGTTGGTTCCCATTGCCGCCCATTTTGTGGAAAGGTCACCGTCGGCAAGGTTTTCGGGTTTGTTCTCCGGCTGAGGAATGTCACTTACAGTGATTGTTTTAGGCTGAATTACCGCTTTGCCTTTTGGCTCGCCAATACCTCCGCCAAGATTGAACTTAAGGGTGTATACTTTAGGTCTCTGATATTCGGTGCCTTTAACAATCACGCTTACTGTGCCGGCACTTCCTTCGACTTCTTTCACAACGACTTCGCCATTGCATGTTGCAGTTACTCTCTGAGCATAATTTCCAACATCATCACCGCCAAGAGCATATACATCCTTGTAGGGATCAAAGCCCTGAATGAGTTCGCCGTCAAAGTATATTCCGGTTGCCTGAGCGATACTTGTGTCGGGAAGAGCACCTGCTTCGATTTTCCACTGGTCGATAGGTGTGTATTCCATTTTATACATGCCTTCTTCATAGTATGCTTCAACATAGTCTGCAAAACATACTGTGAGGTCGATGTTCTGAACTTCGGGAATGTGAATTGTGAGTTTTCTTATACCAACGTTTTTATTTTGGTTGGGGTTCTGTGGTGACTGTGGGAAGGGAACTGCATCCATAACGGAGAATTTTGCACCGTCGCCGTTTACAATTCTTGCCATAATTTTTTTGCCCTGGCGGGAAAGAATTGCAGTTTTACCATCTTCTGAAATTTCTATATCCGCTCTTGTGTGAGCAAACCAATACATTTCAGCAGGTTTTGCAAGTCTTACCTCGTCCTGAATTGTGGCAACTCTTCTCATATCATCAAGTTTAGCACCACGTCTGTGTGAAATAACACCTGTGCTGTCCTGATAAGCTTTGTCAAGATTACCAACTGCAAATGCACCTTTGGGAGCAGTTTCAAATTTATCAATCTGTGCTTTTCCGCCGGGTTTGAAAGAATAGTTGGCGGTGGGGTTGAAGATAAGAACGTTGTGACCTTCACCTCTATAGCGGTATGCGTGAGAATAGTTTCCTATGTTATAATTATCTGAACCAAGGTCAAAGAACCAGTTAACGCCCTGGGAGTCGAGAACAAACTGACCGGAGTCCATATGGTCATGTCCGCCGCCATCACCTGCAGGGTTATCGCAGTGAAGACCAAGCCACATATCTCCTGAATCAAAGCCTGATCTCATGGTTGCAATTTCTGCAATGGGGAGTGAAACGTCGAGGGCCATTTCAGCACTTTCAACGTTGAGGAAACTGGGATCATAAAAATACATATCCCAGATAATGTTTGTTGCACCGGAAGTTGCTTTTTGTATCTGTTCAACTCTTGGCTGTGCAATTTCGGGCTTGTTGAATGTTTTTGCAAGCCACATAATTGGTGAGTGCCAGGTTACGCCACCTTCGCCTGTATCGTGGTAGGAGAAGAAGGAAACAGATCCGTTCATTGCATATAAGTACTCATGTGTCATGGACATTCCCACAACGTCTTCATAACCGAAGTCATCACCCACTGCAGTTTCGAGACATCCCATTGTCTGAACATAGTATCTCATTGCATAGTCCCAATAGTTGAAACCTTCTTCATATGCACCATAGGGAGCAAAGAGGCTGAGGGCTCTTCTTGTGTCTATGAGACACTGTTCCATTGCTCTTTCGCAGTTTGTTCTGTCAAGTCCTGTTGCTTCATCAACAACTGACATTGCACCAACTGCAACACCGGAGATTACGAGACACCAGTTATCGGCAAGTTCGCCTCTCCAGTTCCAGGAACGGCTTCTTGGTTTGCCGTCGAAGTCTTCTATAATAGGATAGATACCTTTTTTGATGATTGCTTCGCGGATGTTTTTCCTCTGCTGTTCATCCATCCAGTTGTAGAGCCAGTCATAGGAAAGTCCGAGACATGCTGCCATTTCACCAACATCAAGGAAGTGATAGGGGTTAAAGTCTACAAAGCATGCTGATACATGCATTTCTTCATATGCTCTTCTTGCATATTTTTCTTCACCTGTGAGGTTGTAGAGAATTGCAAGGGAAAGCATTCTGTTTGCATTTTCTCTTACAACATAGAGAAGTCTGATTCCGTCTCTGATTTCATATCCCGAGGGGGTCTGTGTCATATATGCTTCGCAGTGACCTTTGAGCTCTTTAAACATCTTTTTGTATATGGGGTCACCATTGGGGTCATTAATTTCTGCGCGGATTTTAGCAAATTTTTCTTCTGTGAAGATAAGACGGGGGTGATGCTGATTGGGGTGCTTTGTTTCAATCATTGAAGCGATCTGTGCACCTGTCACATCATCAAACATAAAGGACTCACAAAGATTTCTCATACCTTTCATGTTTGTATTCCAGTCAAGGTCTGCTGAGTGGTCATTGTCACTATATATAATGAGACCGTTATCTTCTTCGTGGAAGAACTGACCAAAGAATTCACAAAGGTCTTTTGCGGGAGCATAGAATACATTACCTGCTCCAACGTCTGCCGCACACATAAGTGTCTTTTCAACGCCGTCAACAAGACATGTACGTTTTCCGTTGAAAAGTTTTACGGTTTTGCCTTTTGCCGTGAAAGTTGCACTTGAATCTGCAGGATCCCAGGAAGCTGTTCCATCAAGACTTTCTGCGAATGCCTTTACGGGAACCATTTTAACGTCACCGTTTTTATAGGGAACAATTTCATCATTTTGTGATATGTATACCTGCTGACCTTTAACAAGCGTGGAATCTTTTCCTATATACATAGCATTAAGGTCATATTTGAAAGCATATGGGTCAGCGGTTGATGTGGATGAACCGGGTGTTGAGGAAGATGAACTTGACTGATTTACATTATCCATAGTGTATGCTCCTGTATATGCAACAATATTATCAATGTCTACTGTGCTCACACCGGAAGGTGAACGCATATGGAATCTCCATTTTGCGGGAGCACACGCTCCGATTGAATGGTCAATAAGTTTCCATTTGTTATTAAACTTAACGTTCATAATACCTTCTTTACAATCAAGTTCAACAACGATTGTGTACCACTTATTCAGGGCATATTTACCTATTGCTACGCCATTATGTGTTGTGATTGAGCCGTCGGGATTGATGTCAATTAAGAAAATATCCTTTCCGCCGTTATCCATAAAATGAAGCCATTTGGTAACGGGACCATAGTCACGGAATCTCATATCAAACTGAAACACCATCTTATCTTCGACTGCTTCGCCGAAAGAACCGTCCAGATGGGCGTCACTTGTGGTGTTGACCGTCATAGCAAAATATTTGTTGCCATTTTCTTCTTCTTCGAGTTTCCAGATGTTACCTTTGGCAGCTCCGCCATAACTTCCGACAGTTGAAGCACCAACTGAGTATGTCTGGAAATTGTCTGTTACAAGAACCTTTCTCTCACTTCCTTCATCTGCTGCAATTCCCGCTGCGGGAACTGTTGACACAATGAGTGTTGCTGCCAGAAAAGAACTTATGAGTTTCTTGATGTTTTTAAACATGCTTTCTTCCTCCTTTATAAAATTGCACTACCTTTGCGTGATTTTGCATTTTAAATTTATATGAACGGGGACCTTTTTGCAAGGATTTTGCCCCGATATCAAACATTGAAAACGCACTTCTCCCTTTGAATTTACAGGCTTTGTTAAACCGTGTCAAATTCAAAGGGGCACAGTTATTTATTTTACTATATATAATGCTTAACAATTATACCATTCAAAGAGGTGTTTTTCAAGCAAAATTCAATTAGTTTACTGCTTGAATTAATTATTCGGCGATTCAAACATAAATCAGTTGTTTTATTGTTGCAATTCCACCAAAAAAGCATTTCTTTGTTGATTTTGTATATTAATATGCTTCTAAATTATGTATTTTTTGGATTTTTTTGTGCACATTGCAAAAAAAAAAAAAAAAAAACAGTACAAATTTGCCTTATTTAATGTATTTTCCCATCATTTTTTTGTAATTATTTGACAAGCGCCCCTTTTGGTGTTAGAATAATAACAATCAAATACACCTACATATATTTTTCAAGGGAGATAAGAAATGGCAACCAAAAGAGTCACGATAAAAGATATTGCAAATCACCTGGGTGTTTCCTACGGTATTATCAACAAAGCCATGAACAACAAAAGCGGAATCTCAGATGCAATGAAAAAGAAAATTCTGGATGCGGCAGATGAACTTGGCTATAAGGTGAATAAAGTTGCCCAATGTATGG
The DNA here is from genome assembly GCA_045654685.1 of Clostridia bacterium. Taxonomy (GTDB): domain Bacteria; phylum Bacillota; class Clostridia; order UMGS1810; family UMGS1810; genus RGIG1828. Next base: position 14,653 of record JAZONV010000078.1, read on the forward strand.
CAAGATCCACAATCACTATCGGGGTTGTTATTGCAACAGAACCTCCCGAGTATTATTTGGCAGTCAAAAGCGCAATGGAACACGAGTTTGAAAGACTTCTTGACTACAACGTGGAATGTGAGTATTATCTCGTTAAAAACGTCAATGCAGTAAGAGAAATATCTTCCGCATTCAAAAAGTGCGTCGATGACGGAGTTCATGGAATTATTATGTGCTTTGCACCGCCCTTTGGCCTTGGTAAAATTCTTGATGAACTGAAAGACACCGATATTAAGGTGACCATCATTGGTCATCCCAACGTGGAAAACGAGCATATTCTCTGCTCCGTTCACACAGACGCTTTCCGTTCAGGAACGATGGCAGCTCACATGATGGCTCTCATGGTTCCTCTGAAGTCAAACATCATCGTTTTTGTTGACAACAAAAATGATCCTGAACACGCCATCAAAGTGGACGGGTTTATGGGTTTTTCAACCCCTGTTGAACACCTTGACGTTGTTGGGGTATATGAAACTCTTGACAATTACGACATTATGAACGAAGTTCTTGCAAGGGTGGATTCGGAATATGAACAGATAAGAGGTATATATTGTACCAATGCAAACGCTGTTGCCGCGTGTGAATATGTGGAAAGGAAAAAAGCAGATATAAAAATTGTGGGAACAGATATCAACCACATGTCTGCCAAGTACATCAAAAACGGAGTTATGGACTGTGCGATATATCAGGACATCGGCTGCCAGGCGGTTACCGCCGTAAAGGCAATGTATGAATATCTTGCAGAGCAAAAAACTCCCGAAGAAAACATTTTGATCTGTCCTCAGATTGTCATAAGTTCAAATATTGACGGATACTATAAGGACGAATCAGATGGTGCAAAATAACTGAAGCACCTCTGCTGTTAAAGCATTTCAAAATTGTTTTCTGTATAGAAATACAATAACACCTTATGATAAAATCATAACCAACATATCAGAAACCCGGATTTTCCGGGTTTTTTGACTTTATTGAACCGAAGTTTCTGTATAATCAAAATTTGATTATATTGACGTGCAAAATCTTTTGAAAAATTCTTATCTTTTTCAACTTTATATCAGTATTATACACTATAAAATTTTACAATTGCTATAATCCGAGATGTTTTGTTGTGTGTCCTCATTTGACATATGAAGTATTCGTTTTTTACATTTTACAGAAAATTTACATTATCATACATTACACATTCATTGTTCATTCTATCATGAAAAAATATAAAAATCAATGTGAATTAGCGACTTGATGGACAAAAACGACTATTGGGATTATCTGTGTGATATAAATTGGAGTTTGTCGGGGAAATGAAACAAGGCTAAAGCGAAAGCCTCCACTGTGTAAGGGGAGGTGGATTTGCCGTAAGGCAAAGACGGAGGGGTTGTAGCAAATTACTCAAATTCGATGTTTGAGACTATTATCAGTTTTCTGACAACCCCTCAGTCATC
>JAZONV010000079.1:0-29408 GCA_045654685.1 Clostridia bacterium
TTTTCATTTTTAAATCCTCCGACTGTGTTATATATTTGACTGGCAGGTCAATTCAATTATATCACAGTCGGAGGATTTATCACTCATCGGTTAACCTCTATTGAACCACGCGACTATCGCGTGGTTTTCATTATACAAAAAGAGGGCGTTGCCTCAATACAGTGAAAAATCACTTATTGAGACACGCCCTTATTATAATGCCGTGGAAAATTTTTTGAAAACAAAATATATGCTTTTCAAAAATGCACATGGCTTAAGAAAAGCGAATTTTCTTCGCACGTCCGACGTAAGGCACAGCGGCAAATCCGTTTTTCTTGTAGAAACACATCATATTATACTTTTAATGATGCCAAGGCATCTTCTTTTGTCCTATGTGTTGCATTTACAAGAACATTTCCATGTTCATCTACAATACCATATCTGTTGTTTTTTAAGGTATAGGCATATCCTTCCTCAAATTCAAAAATATAGTCATATTCAAAATCAACTATTTTACGATTGTCAAGAGCTATAAGCCCCCACTTGCTGTGTTCATTTGCTGCCGCAATTACCCCGTAATCATATGAAGGATTAAAACCGGTGTATACAAAAGGTATGACTTCATTTCCTTCAATGTCAATTATACCGCTATACTTTCCTTTTGAAACTATTGCCTTTCCATATTTAAAATCTTGAGCCATAGAATATATGAAGGGAATTACAACGTCTCCCGAGTCGTTTACATAGCCATAACTTTCGCCTACTGATGTTGTAAGAGAAACTGAGGCTAATCCGTTTGAAAAATTATTTGCATTTGTGTAATTATAGCCCGTTAAATTTTGACCGGATGAGGAAAACAGAGCCCATTTGTTTTCTTTTTTCAAAAATACCGATGTTGTTGTTCCCTGTTTTACTTCATCATGCTCAAGCTTTATTATTTCCTGACCATAATGATTTATATACCCATATCCACAATCATCATATGCAAGAGCTATACCGTTTTGAAATTCTTCCATATATTTATACTCAAACTCGGTAAAAGGTTCGCCGGTTAATGAAACAATCCCAAAATTACCATTTTTGTAGGCAACTGTTGATACTTCATTTTTGAACGGGTATATATAATCATACTCAAATGGTGCAACAACATTATGATTATAATCAATTATTCCGTATTTATCCCCCACTTGAGCTACTGTTACGTTGAGACGATCAAAAGTGTCAATATAATCATATGCAGCTGGAATAATTGTTCTGCCTCCGCAATCTACAACGCCAAATTTTTCGCCAAATATCACTCTGGCACGACCAAATGTGTCGAATTTATCAAGGGCATCATATTTAAGTTCTATGACTATTTTCCCAAAACTGTCAACACAACCCCATTTTCCGTTTTTCATAACATAGTATCCCTGAATCATGTGATTGTCAGACTGAATTCCGGCTGTTATTTTGTACACTTCATCATATGTTTCAAAAGACAATTCATCTTTTGAACAATCAAGCACATGCCAGAATTTTCCAAGTTTAACCATTGCAATTCGATTTGCACAGTATATTATATCGTCATAATTTACAGGAATAATTATGTTTCCTGCTATATCGCACATACCTTTCAGGGTTTCAGATTCAAGATATATACATGCAGGAGATTCATATGTGATTTCATTGTATATTACATCTGTAAGTATTTTTCCACGTGAATCAGCAAGGCCATGTTTGTGATTGTATGTTATCTTATAGAGAGAGTTGTTTTCATAGTTTGTTATTGCATCATAACTGAACTTCAAAAGAACCTCACCTGTGGAACTGACTATCCCAAACTTTCCGCCTCTGAATGCAACTGCACTTCCATCACTATTGAAAAGTCCAACACAATCAGATATACCATTTATCTCAATACGTCTCAATTCCTGAATATAATTAACATCAAGATAAAGTCCATAACAAATCATTCTTATTGGAATGTACACTTTATTATTATGCATATATGACGGAAAAGCATCCTCAAGAACATTATACATAAATGAATTACGATCACTGATATTCACAGAACCTGAACCGGCATCATATGTAACAGTTCTTACTTTATTTGAGAATGTGAATACAACCGATTCCGAATCCACACTAAGAACAAGATTAAAAGTACGTGCTATCGCCTCGGGAGAAACATATACCGTAGAATTAACAAACTGACAATCATCATATATGTCCGCTTCGCTTCCGTTAATATATATTTCGGGTATATACCCTGCACCTGATATAACAAATGGAGACAAGAGCATTATAAAAAATGATATCAAAAACATTAATAAAACTTTTTTCACTACATCTCCTCCTCTATATGATATATCTATTATAGAATACCACTTTTCGAAGTGTTATATCAATAGAGGACATTTATCTGTAATATAAATATTATACTTGTGTAACATAATTAAGTGAAGCATTATTCCCCACTCGGTCTTTGGAAATAAAAACCTCATAGATACTTGAAAGATAATTCCAGAAGGTGCTTGTAATATTTCCGTCAGGGTTGAGTCCGCTTGCGTATTGTACAGCTTTTATACCTTCGGTTGTGGAGCTGTCAATATATCCCGTAACACTCACCTTTGGAATATTGGAAAAAATATCGGAAAGTGCCAAAAGCATTGACTGAATTATATATACAGTTGATGTCATTGGGACGTTATCGTTGTTTATGCCCTGTTCAGGAAAAATGGTTACGGCCTTGTTTTCGTTTTCTCTCTCGATTTCTTTGTATATGCTGACTATTTCGTCCCATGTATCATATCCGACAATCCCGTTTACATCGGACATGAATTTTTGTTGAAATGCTTCAACTGCCTTAACAGTTGCATCACCATACACTCCATCAGGGATAACATCTGGAATCTCCGGATATTTTCGTGATATTGTCCTTAAAAAAACCTGCAGATTGTGTATTGGGGAATCAAATTTCAAAAGATGTGATGTGGTCAAAATATTATCTCCTTTTACATATCAGATTGATTTGCAGACAATGAATTGCCCGGATATTGAGTTTCATTAACTCCGTCTCTTTGAAAACTTCCGTTTCTTAAAACAACATTTATGATCGCCGAATAAGTATCATATATTACATTCCAAGTTGCCTCATCAACAACACCCGTGACAGGCAAATTGTATGCAGCCTGAAACTGTTTTACTGCATTAAAAGTCAGCTGACCAAATTCACCTGTAACCGGAACAGATTGTATTCTCTGATCAAAATTTGATATTATCAAAAGAAAATATTGAAGGCTTGAGACTCTTGGCCCCGTTGAACCAACAGATACACTTTCGGGAAATTGAAGATTTGTGCCCTGATATAGCTGTCCTTCCGATACAAGCTCAGATAAATTTCTTATTGCAACATACAACAGAACCATTTTATTCCATGTGGCTTCTCCGACAATCCCATCAGGTGACAAGTTAAATATTTCCTGAAAAACCGTCACAGCTTTTTCCGTATCTTCTCCAAATATACCATCAACGGGGTCAATTTTTGGAATCAGAGGATAGTCCCCTGATATTTCATTTAAAAACTGCTGAATAAGTGTCACGCTTCCACCGGTATCACCAAGTTTATATGGTCTTCCTGGATACAGCGAAACAATTCCTGCTATGGGGGCATTTGTAACAATTTCTATATTGTCTCCATAATAGTATTTTAAAATATCAACATATGAATATCCTTGTTTGGCAAGCTCTTCACTTCCCCATTGAGACAACCCCTCACAAGTTACTGTCGTTCCGTTGCAATATTTGGCGGCAAGCGGTTCGATAAATCCTTGGCGTCTGATATATGATGTGAATATGGAATCTACAATCCTGTCTATATTTTCGAAAATATTTCTTCCCTTTATAAACTTTTGGTCATAAGCAGTTGAGGATGTTATATTAAAATCATATCCCCTGCTTCTGTAATACTCTGTGTATATCCTGTTTAACGCATATGATATCTGTGCATATATATTTGCATATATTGCATCCTCTGACCAGGTGGGATATATCTCGCTTGATGCTACATTTTTTATGTAGTCAGGGAAGCTCACAATAACATTTTCTGCCGGTTCATCAGGAGCACCCAGATGTACTGTGATAAAATCCGGTATGTACGGAACAAGCGGAACGGGCATAACTCATCCTCCTAAAGTTATAAGATATTATTTTTTTCAATGTAATACAAATCGGATTTCTTATCGTATGGAATATGTCCGCCTGTTGGTATCATTTCAGCATTCTGAAGCGATACTTGCCCGGAAAAAACCTGAACACCTTCAACGTAGAATGTATTATAATCGGGGTGATCCACCCTGACATTTACAACGCTATACGGCATGTTGTTTCCGGGGTTAACAGATAAATCCATATTTGGAGCCTCAACAGGTATAGGCAATGTTTTTCCGCTTTCATCAGTCAATCTCACTCCAATAAGTTTGCTGCTTCCGTTATCATTCGAATACACAGAAAAAACAGCATCTTTTATGGGTATTTCAGCGTACGACGTATATGCTCTTGCAACTACATATCCTAATTCCATTTTTTCACCTCAACATAATTATACAAAATTACAGAGATTTTAGAACATTTAAAAAATATGTAATAATACTCTTGACTAACAGACTTAAATATTATAACATATGTTTATAAAGTTAAAGAGGTGTTACTATGATACAATATATAGGCAGAAAAATGCCGACACTACTTAACATCAGCGAAGTTATATATTGCCAGCCCCTTACAATCCATGGTGATTTTTCGGATACGGTTGAACATCATAATTTCTGGGAATTTACATATGTTGTCTCAGGGAAAGTAAAAGAACTGTCGGGTGATAGTGTGTATGAGCTCAACAACGGTGAAGTGTATTTTCATAAGCCAAACGAACCCCATTGCACAAATCCCTTTGACAAAAGTGATTCTCTTGTTTATTTCATATCTTTCAAAGCCGACAGCAAGATAATGTATCTTTTTGACAAGTTAAAAATAAAACTCGATGATGAACTCACAGAACTTTTGAATAAAACAATTTCAATTGCTCATGACACCTATATAGACAATTCTGTCTTTGACAATCACAAAAAATGTGTTAGTATGAAACCTGCAGATGGTATTCCAACAGGCAATCAACAGATGTATAAAAATTATCTTGAAATTTTTATTATAAAAATAATTCAATTTATAGAAAATAAATACGGTGATGTTTCCTACGATTCAAAAGAAGAATTCGATAAGGTCATATACAAAAAAATCCTTGGAATCATAAACGACAGTATATATTCAGATTTTTCAATTGATTATCTCTGTACTAAACTGAACTACAGCAAAACCTATCTTTTTAATATTTTCAAAAAATACTCTCAAAACTCAATAATTCAGCAATACAATCTGTATAAGATTGAAGAAGCAAAAAGACTTCTTTCAGATACTGATATACCAATTTATACCATATCTAACAGATTGAAATATTGTTCTCCTTATTATTTTTCAAATACATTCAAAAAAATAACGGGCATGTCTCCTGTTCAATACAGAAAAAGCATCCAACAAGAAAAGCGATAGCAACCTTTACGGTTGTTATCGCTTTTTTAATGTATAGGAATTTGCGCAGTATTTAGTTCGCGAGATGAGATGTATATCAAATTACGCTTGCGACTTGGGTGCAGGCTCAGCCTGCTTTTTTATTAACCTATTTTAAGTATTTCATCTCCGACTTCATCAATCCAGTCACGGAGCCAGTGCTCTGTTTCAAGACCGATTCCCATTGTGCAGTTGGTGAGGAATATGATTTCATCAATTCTGCCTTCTTTTAAAAGTTCAAGTGCTGTTTCACATTCCATCTTGAATATATCAAGATCCCATGCTTTTCTTTCAATATAATGATAAAGATATATTCCTATTGCTTTTTTCTTTTCAGGATACACTTCTTCATACTTTTTGAAATCATTGAGATAGTTTTCTTTTGAGGTTCTGTCCATTCCCCAGATGGTCATAACGTCTACATTTTCGAAAGTATCTTTTGGATACATATCAAACTGTGATGAATAGCAGGTCGACCATATTTCCATTGGTTTTCCGGCTTTGTTGAAAATTTTTCTGGCATTATCAAAAAGTTCTTTGCACTCCTTTGCCCCTCTTTGGCACTGATGTCTGTGATCCCAGGTAACATCATCAAAAAAACCACCAATGAGATTTGGATATTCTTCTGACATATCACAAATAAACTCTTCTTCATTTCCGTTTCTGAATCCGCCGGAGCCTGTGCAACTCCACAAAACTCTTTTAAGGCGGCAAAAGCTTTCAAGGTGACCGATTGCATCTCTTGAATACGGTACAGGAATACCATCCGATACTATCATCATTAAGTTTGGTGTGCCAAGCATGAACGCACCTTCTGCAGGTGTTATTCTTGACCATTCACAACCTGTGAGAACTCCATCTTTCGACTGTCCGAAATACGGGTCATCATCGTGAGGTCTGCTTGCAAAAATCCAAAATTTGTCTCTGACTTTTATATTACTCATTTTTTTCTCCTTATCATCCGATTTTTCACTTTAAAGCATCAAAGAACATCTTCTCCAACTTCGTCAATCCAATTTCTGAGCCACTTCTCAGTTTCGAGTTTTATGCCCATTGTACAGTTGGTCAAAAAGATTATGCCGTCAATTCTACCCTCTTTGAGCCACTTGAGACTTGTTTCACATTGCATTTTAAAGTTTTCAATATCAATAAAGCCTCTGTTCACATAGTCATACATATATATTCCCATGGCTTTTCTCTTGTTCGGAAATGCATCTTCATATTTTTTGAAATTGTTTTCATAACGTTCTTTGGAACCATTATGCATGCTCCAGATTGTCAATACGTCAACATCATCAAAAGTATCAACGGGATATGCATCCAGCTCTTCAACATAACATGTTGCCCAGATTTCCATATCTTTTGAAACTTTGTCAAATTTTTTTCTCGCGTTTGAGAAAAGTTCTTTTACCTGCTGTGGAGTTCTCTTTTCAGTACACTTGGGATCCCATGAGAAATCATCAAAGAAACCGCCCATAAGATTTGGATAATTCGCTTTCATATCACAAATATAATCTTCTTCAATGCCAAGTCTGAATCCGGCAGAACCCGTACAACTCCAGAGAACTTTTTTAAGTCTGCAGAAACTTTCAAGATATCCTTTGGCATCTTTTGAATAAGGAACGGGAATACCGTCTGATATTATCATCATAAGATTTGGAGTACCCAGCATGAATGCACCCTCTGCAGGTGTAATTCTTGACCAATCACATCCAACAAGTTTGCCCTCATGAGTTCTTCCGAAATATGGATCATCATCATGCGGACGGCTTGCAAACAACCATAATTTATCTCTTACTGTAACTTTTTCCATTGTTAACCTCCTATTAACCGTAGATTCTATTTTTAATTGCTTTGAAATTTTCCTCGGATGTTCCAAACATCAAAGGTAAATGATTATATTTTCCATAAATTTTGCCTTCAGGATCAAATCTGTCAAGACCACCAAGCTTTCCACCGTGATCAGTACCACCTGAAATGTACAGGTTGTATTCTTTGGCAAGTCTGACAGCCTCTTCTCTTTCTTCGGGTGTCATAAGGTCATGCCATACTTCAAGACCTTTGAGTCCCATTTTTACAAGTTCCGGAATGCAATGAAGCTGATTGTGACCATGGGCAAGAACAGTTATACCCCCTGCCGCATTTACCATTTCACAAAGTTCCTGTGGTGTGTAATATCTGTGAGGCATTTCGGCATATACAAACTGATTGTCGGGACCATGTCCGAAGTTTGTATCATAGAAATTACGATAGTCAAACATTGTGAGAAGATTTTTCTTAACAAATGTTCTGAATACATGGTCAACGCAAAACCACACCACTCCTTTGTTACACTCCACAACGTCATCCCATGTTACGCCTTTGAGCGTACCTTTTTCTACGCCTTTGTCAAACAGTCTTTTTGTACGATAGGTTTCTCTTTCGCCCATTTTAAGACAATATTCAGTAATTTCTTTATTATTGATGTCAAAATCAAGTGCAGTGAGATGAAAATCTTCTCCAAGACCTTGACAAGTGAATTCCACGCCTGACACGCAATCAAGACCTTGTTTTTTGCATGCATCCAAAAATTCGGGCACACCGCTAACCGTGTCATGATCAGTAAGAGCTAGTGCCTTATATCCTTCTTCTTTGGCAATTGCCACAAGTTCTGATGGTGAATACTCACCATCAGAATGTGTTGAATGCAGATGAAGATTTCCGTATTGTTTTTCATAATTTGTGTTCATAATCATTTCCCCTTTGCTGTTTTCGTCAAAAAATAGTTATCACTTGGGTAATACTATCTTCTTATCAATAGGTTCAAATGTTTCCGAATCCCAAAGCATAACATTAACTGTGTATGCACCATTTGACACTCCTGCAGGAAGATCAAGAAGTTCAAGTTCAACATCAACAAACTTATCAGAAGAACCAAACACCACTTCTTTAGTAGCAAGGCATAAAAGTTCTCCGTTATTTTCAAGTACGGTTGCAACACACAGGAGCTTTTGAGCATTACCTTTCACAACGTCAAAATTAAGCTCCAACAAATCTGTATTCGTAATATCTGATCTTTTAACAATAACTTCCAGATCATTTATATATTCAAGATTATATACAGAAGGTGATGCTGCGTGTTTGTGTGAAATGTTGTCAATATATATTTCATTAACCTTTCCCGCTCCGGGAGCCGTTGCCTGCATTTCAAGATAGCAGCTTTTGCGTGAGTTTTCAACAGAGAAAGCTCTGCTGTTTGTGCCGGTAAACTCACTAATTCCACAGTTTACTTCTGCATATAAAAATCCATCAAAGTACACATATATGAGCATTTTTTCTGTATCAATCACATATTTAACTTTGTGCCATTTGTTTATTTGATATTCTCTCACCTGAACACTTGTTGATTCATTGTTTCCGCCATGGTCAATGTCCTTTGATATGTATAGTTTGCCATCATTGGTGAAATAAAGTACACACCAAGTTTTTTCAACATTGTCTGCATTTTTATAGCTCAATGCACCGAGAAGGCTATTTGCTCCACCCTGTTCAAGAACTTTGAACTCATATTCAAATACCATTGCACCGGAACCATTTTGCGGACTTTGAGAAAATACATTTCTTCCCGGGGATGAGAATGAAGTTTTAGGATCGTTACCCACGGTTTTCATGTGGCCTACCATTCCATGTCCGTCATCAATTTCTATGATTTCAGTATATGAATTTTCGGTATCTTTATATACTTTGGAGAAAGATGTGTTTGATGTTGTAAAATCATATGTCTTTATATTCTTTTCTGAAACATATGGTTTACCATATGTCGAACCGTCTAACCTCTGTTTGGAATCATATATACCGATATTATCAAAATACATTACAGAATTTCCACCGGAACTTGCATATGCAATATTGAGATAAGAAATATAGTCAAAATTAATTTTCGTTTGCACGTCATAAACAAGTAACTCATCATCAAGATAGAACGAGCTTCTATTGTTGACAACATCATAGACAACTGTCAACTTATACCATGTGTCAAGCTTCACATCGTCCTTAACAAGAACATTTTGTTCTTTTGTCTCAAAAACCATTCTACCATCAGGATATATTGTTATGGGAGTCAACCAATTTTTTGTATTATCCTTGTATATAGCAATGTATATTACCGGTCTGGAAGTGAAGTTCCAATCACGAAGCATGATGTCAGTTTCAAATATGAGCACATCTCTATATTTGTTATAGTAGGCAGAGTTCATAAATGTACTTGCGCCATGTGCATTGAATTCCAAAACATTGTTGCCGTCATCGAGTGATTTAATTCCAATCGAATCTCCTTCTAAAGTACTATGACCGTTCGGGAAATATCTGTAGTACGGCTCGCCTGACTCAAAATTTTCAAACATCAAGGCTGTTCCTTCTACTTTTTCTACTCCGTCAACATGCTCTTCCTCAGAAGAATATATTGGAGTTCCATCTGAATTATAAATCACGGCATACAACACATTATCACCATAATCAAGGAAACATTCTTCATCGATGTTATATTCCCTCCGGTTACAATAATATTTGATATACTGTCCTTCTTCGGAAAAAGCATATGCTATTTCAGGCATAAACCAACCATGCTTTTCGGCATTGTTTGTAAGTCTGATTTCACAATAGTATGATCCGGGAATTATGTATGGATCAGATATGCTGCCATCGCCGTTTATCAGAGGTGTTGAAAGCGAAATATAAAAAGCGGGTCTTATGCCTATGTCTGAACAATCAGCACTTGCACTTCTCATAAGCTGGTCATAATATACCGATGAAGCATAATATATATCCATTTCAGAAGCAACGCATCTTACTTGTGAACTTCCTGAAAAACTCAAAGCATCACGTAAAAAATAATCAACGTAATTCCCGGCATCATCTTTACCCATATAGAAATCAGAACCAAATGCAGATAAGTTTGAATAAAGCGGCTGTATCTCCGTTATTGACGGAAGAAAAATCTTGTCATTGGTTGTAACAGAATATGCAACATCTGCATTTTGAACGGATGTGGCAAATCCATTATCATATATGTGCTGTGACGAATTCGTGTCTGTGGTAAAAATAGATTTAATGTTTTTTGATAATATATATCCACTTTCTTTTGCAAGAGCACTATTTAAAAACTCACCATTGAGATATGCTCTGGCATCTGACGATCCCCAGTTATTGTTACCGGTTGTGCTGAAGGCTTGTTTGGTGATTACTTTGTCACTGATAACAAATATTCCTTCTTCAGATACACTAACACATCTCCACATAAGCGGCTGTCCGTTATATTCTCCCGCAACAATGTAGTCTCCTTCGGAAATAGCAAAAGCGCTAATTCCGAAAAGAAACACAAAAATTGATATTAAGCTGAAAAATAGTATTTTCTTCATGGCATTTTCCTCAACTTATTTTTAAGATTTTTGCTAAACTATCATATTTGAACGTAACTCCGAGTGATGTTGAGAAATCCATAGGATAAACATATACAATTCCATCAATATTCACAGGTTCATAACTCAAAGTTTTCTTCACACCATTAAGTGTGTATGATTTACTTCCGGGTGTTATAACGGTTTTGTGCGCAGTAGTTATGATAATATTTTCATTATCCAATGAAACAGTAGCGCCAAGAGCCTCAGATACACATCTTACCGGCATATACGGTACTCCATCAATAATCTTTGTTTCTTCTTCATGATATACGAATAGTCTTGTTTTTGTATTGTATATGTTGAAATCGCCGATTTCATTTCTTGCAACTTTCTCAAATGTCTGCTCATTTACCGCCAGTTCTGTTTTGGAGAATGTGTATGTTCCGGGAGCAAGTGCTACACAAAGTGCATTTTCATTTCCCGAAACTTCTGTAACAATATTTGTTCCGGAAACAGTCCACTTTCCGTTTGCTACATCCGTAACGAGTACGTTAACAGATGTATATCCGTTATCTCTGACTGTAATAGTAAAACTATCATTCTTGTCTGTATTGTACTCTTTTGCAAAATATACAGAATTATTTTTCATTGTTACACCATAGAAACTATCAGTTTCTTCATATATTGGTGTTATTGAAACATCCGAATCTGCATCAGATACATACATGGCATTGAGAAATACATCATGTACAGCATCATTTTTTGTTGAAAGTTCTATTCTCCATCCGCCTTGTTCAGAATCAACTCCTGACGGATCGGGATTGGGATAATTCTTCCCGTCAACCCAGCTTTCATACCCTTCGCCACCGACTTTTTCGATTACGAAATTATCAGCTGCGGGCAAAAGAGTATTTACTGTAAGTTTTCCGTTGTAGCCTCTTTCTGTTCTCTTAATAACAGTTTTATTTCCTGTCACCTCAGGTTCATTTATAGACTGAAGAAGCCATTTCTTCTTGAGACCTGCTTCTCTTGTGTCCATATTATCAAAACAAATGAAGCCCTGAGGAGTGTCATCGTCAAAGAAATTGATTGCTACCATGGAACGTGAATATTTTGTGATTTTATCGGAATATGCATTTGTGAGGTCTGTTTTTACATATGAAAATACCGGTGTATCTTCATTTGGTCCAACATATACTCCATCTGTTCTTGCAAGATCCGGAGTCTTGAAATATTCTTCTGAAGTAGCAACACGAGGAGTAAAGGTGTGCTGACCACCGTCGTTTGCAAGAGGTGGATTCTGATTTGTACCATAGAATGTATTAAATACTTCGTTGGGATCGTAAACGGTCATACAGTTTTTAGAAATGGTTCTCTTTGCATAGTTCTTTGCATGAGATCCACCCCATCCACCACCTGTATTGGCGTAGGAGTAACTTCCCCCGTTTATCGCAAGATTTCCTTTATAATAAATCATAAAGTTGCCAAGGTCAGCAAAGGACGTATCGGTTGTATTCTTTTCTTCTGCTTTCATATAGATAACAGAAGCATTCGAATCAAGTCCTGCCTGCCAACCGGTTCTTGCAGTAACACCGGTCAGAGGATATGTTGATACATATGAAAGTGGTAATTCCTCAAGGGATCTTGTTCCATCTTCAGGATGACTGAAAATGAGTGTTAATAAATAGTGAGTCATGTAGCTATAATTATTAATCGAAAACAGTTTCAACCATTCACCTCTGACATATTCATCTCTTGAAAGATGGGCAGCCAAATTGTAGAAATTACCATAGTTCATACTGTAATTGAATGTGGTTGCAGAATTGGAACTATAGGTATAGTCATCATTATCTTTTATCCAAAGACCATTGGGGAGTCTGTGATACATATATCTGTATACCACATCTCCAATATCCTCACCCATAATGTTTTCATAGCCCATGGAATCGAAAATTGTTGCTCCGCAAAGCTCCCACATATATCTTACTTGTCCATATGAGCTTCCAACCGGATGAGATCCCGTTTTGTTAAACTCAATACGACTCTTTTGATATTCATCAAAAAATCTGCCCGCTGCAAGTTCCCAGATTTCAGGATCTTCATCATAGCATGCGACACCGGCAGAAAGAAGGTCACACAGAAGTTCTCGTTCACCACCATGTCCTGCAAAAGCAAGAGTTTTTGTTGGTGGATATCCAATTTCCTTTGTGTATGATGTTTTCTTGAAATGAGCAATAAAGAATTCTTTGTCCGCAGGAGTCATATCATCATAGCACCAGTCATACACAATAGCGCCGGTGAGAATATGCTCACCCATTTGACGAGTGATATCCTGATATGAAGGATCCCATTTTGCGGTTGCAAAAGTTTGTTTTGTCCACTCGATTGTTTGTCTGTTATATTCAGGTGTTGCCTCACCGATAAGACTCATAAACGCTCTTGCCTGAAGTCTGTTTGTAACACCGTCACTAACATTTCTGCCACCTGAAATCGTGTCAGGAAGAATGTAGTATGAATTTTTATCATTAGCGTAGGAAACAAGTGTTGAATAAAGAGTTTTTAATTCTTCACTTTTTGTATTTTCCTTTATTTTTTCAATATCATTCTTTGTTGCAAAAAGACGTGGATGTCCCTCTATAGGTTTAATTTCAGGTGAGTTATAAATCAGTTTTTTATCGCCTGTCGGCACATCATATGCACCGGTAGGAGCAAAATCTTTTTTGCATGTGAATATTATTTTGTCAAATTCCAGACCAATTTCTTTATACTTTATGGCAATTGAAAATACTCCGGATACCGTTGTTACATCAAAAACCTTAACCCATGTGTAACTTGTGCCCGGAGTTATTGTACATGTTGAATATGAAGTTGTTTTTGAGTGTTTACCATAAAATTCATTACTGTCAACACCCGGTGCCTTCACT
This sequence comes from Clostridia bacterium, assembly GCA_045654685.1. GTDB lineage: Bacteria > Bacillota > Clostridia > UMGS1810 > UMGS1810 > RGIG1828. Next base: position 13,886 of record JAZONV010000079.1, read on the forward strand.
CTTGCATACAAAGAGTATTTGCCTGCTATATCAACATTTATATCAGCATATAAAGTTGGGTTGGCAAGATTTGCTGCACTTGTATTTTTGGAAGAAGCTGTAATTTTTACCGCCTTTCCTCCTGATGATACTGAACTTGATACTATGGTAGCATCTTTGCTCATCAGCATATTTTCCGCCTCTATAATAGCGGTACCATCTGTCGTTTTAAAGCCATATGTCTTTGTATCAGCATAAGCACTGCCAAAGATGGCAGTGCTTATTAAACATACTAAAACAATTGATATTATGGCTTTAACTCTCAGGAATTTTTCCATTTTCTACACTCCTTAATTTAGAGTTATACTATCATAACCAAAAAGCGTTCCGGGTTTTGATAGATACACTTTTACGATACAATCTTCTGAAGTGTATTCATCGTGAACCGGCAAAGTGACGCTATATGTTTTTTCTTCTCCTATTTCATTTGATGTTGAAATACATCCAACAGACAAAAGCTTGTTTTCCTTGTATATTCCGATAAGAATCATTTCGTCTCTTTTTGCATCAGTTCTGTTGCAAATTGCAACGTCAACTGTTGCATCTTCTCCGGAAACAAGTTCGGGAATCTCAACACTTGCAATTCCGTATTCAGGAGATATAACATTAAACTCAAAGGAACTTTTGCCTTTGTTTCCTCCGCCATTCGCTGTGAAAACGCCATCAAAAGAAACTACACATTCTTCTCTTCCCTTGAACAGAGATGTGGGAGTTATAACAACTGTGTTTTCTTCTGTATCATACTCAAAATCGAAATCTTTTTCAATACCGTTTGAGATAAAAGAGAACATTTCCTTTGTTATGTCTGCCATTTTTTCTGAAAACTCAAATTTCAAAGAACCACCGGAAAGTGGAAAGTTATTGAGATCATCAGATATTTCACCATTATCATCTTTTGAAACTGAAACATCATATTTTGTTGTCACTGTGTATAACTTACAGTTATCTATATACGTTGTACCGGTCTTACCTGTAGTTATACCCATACATCTGGGAAGGTTGAAATATGTGAATCCGTCAAAATCCGGGGAAAGCGCATGATTTTCCTGCAAAAGTTCATCATCAACGTAGAAATCCACAGTATTTTCCGCAACATCAAAATCAAATTTGAATTTATACCATTGATTTTTTGACATTTTCTTTCCTGTGTCTCCTCCACCAATTTTCAAGATTTTTCCTGTTCCTGAATCTATGGTTGGACCAACACAATATATGTCTTTTCCAACTGTTGCAGATCCTACATACATAGCACGTATATTATAGTTAAAATCTTCTGTTTTAAAATCAAACTCAAAAATGAGATGTCCTTTTATATCTGTGTTCCTGAGATCTGTTGAAGGATAGTTAATCTGCCATGTTCCCTGAGAAATGGTTACCGGAGCACCGTTATATGTAATTGTCTCCGAAGTAATAACATTTTTCATAACCTTGCTTCCGGTATCCGGGTCAGTTACAACCGATATACCATAACCACCTTTGGTAGAATAGGCATAGCTGAGGAAATCTGCGGGATTTATTTCGCCTGATTCAAAATCAACATCCGAAATTACACTTGTTATGGTGTAGTCATCGCCGGGAGAAGTGATTTCTGCCGAAACTGATACGAAAAACATAGTTGTAAGAATTGAGATTGTGATAAGAACTGAAGATAACTTCCACATATTCTTTTCAATATTTAACATCGTATTCCCCCTCCTTATTTCTTAACAGTTATAATTTCGTTGACTGAGTTCCATGTATTAAGAGTGTTTCCATAGAATATCATCTTAATATAACGAGCTGAAAAGTCAGCTTTGAACTCTTCAAGGTTGAGTGTTTTACCGCTACTCTTATATGAATGTACTTTGGTGTAATTTTCACCATCTGTTGAAATCAAAATGTCAAATGCTGTGCTTCTCAAATCACCTTCAAGGAAGCCCATCAGGAATTTGTCAAAATCACGAACAGAGCCATAATCCAGAACAAGGAATTCACCCGCTCCGTTTGCAGACCATCTTGTTGTTTTGTTATAGTCAAAGAGATTATCTGCAACGTTGCCGTCATCTGACGATGAGAAGAATGTTACGGGAGTAATAATCTTTGATGAATCAATCTGAACGCCAAGACTTTCAAGTCCGCCCAGTTTATCAAGGTCAGCCAGTGTACGGATTTCTGAAATTTTGAGAAGTCTTGCAAGAGAATCATATACAAGATTATACTTGCACAAATCAACAACATTCATAACACTCACATAAACAATACCGTTGTCGGCGATAAATGGTGCACCACCTAATGTATATGGTGCCCCGTTCTTTGTTGCATTGACAGAGCCAAGTGTCATTGTAAGAGTGTTGTCTCCTCTTGTGAGAGTGATTGTGTTGCCGCTAACAGTTACATTTGAATCCCATGATCTGAGATCTGTTTCTGAAATGTATGGAACGTTATCTTTGATGATTGTAGGTTCAATGTTATACATAAAGTCTCCGCCGGATGGCTGGTAAATGCTATAATCACCGAGTCTTAATGTTCTTGAATCAAATTCAGATTCAACAGGTGTAACGGCAGTATCATCATTTACTTTTGAAACTGTGTATGTTCCGGGAGCAAGTTTTGCATAAAGTGCATTTGTTTCTTCTGTTACTTCAGCAACCAAAGTTTCAGTTGCACCTGCAATCTGCCATTTGCCGACTTCAAGGTCCGTTACAAGAACTGACATCTTCTCATAGCCATTATCTCTTACGTTAAGTGTGAAAATTGTATTCACACCTGTTTTGTTTCTTGAGAAAAGAACGGTTCTGTCCATAACTGTTACGCCTTCAAATGAACCCATCGATTCTTGAATCATAGGAAGTTCAGGAAGATTCTTTTTGGAATCTGTAACATACATAGCATGAAGGAACTTGTCGTCTTTTGCACTACGTTTCGGTGATATTTCAACTCTCCACTGTGACTGTTCATTATCCATTGCTGCTTTGTCTGCATTTGGATAGTTCTGACCATCAACATAACTGTCTTTTCCGGCTCCACCCACTTTTACCAAATCAGCAGATTTGGGAAGAAGGGTTTTCACAACGAGTTTACCTGAATGGTCATATTGGTCTCGTCCTATAACGGTTGTATTACCTTTGACCTGAGGTTCGGAGATTGCCTGAATGTTCCAAGTCTTTTTGAATGACGGATCTGTAGATGAAACATCATCCCAGACAATAAAAGCAAGAGGATAGTCTGTGTTGAAGAGGTTAAGGGATACCATTGAACGTGTATAGTTTGTCAGTTTTTCTGAATATGCACCTGTAAGATTTGTCTTAAGATATGTAAACTCCGGAGTCTGTTCATTTGGTCCGATGTAGAGGCCTTCGGTTTTTGCTTCATCGGGATGCTCAAGGAATTCAGGAAGGAAATCTGAATTCTTTTCAATCTTCTGACCGCCATCGTTTGCATATGTCTTCTTGTTATATCCTACATAATATACTTCGGAAGGATCATACACGGTGATACAGTTGTGTGAAACGGAACGTCTGTAGTAGTTAAAGTAGTGATTATTACCCCATCCGCCTGTTTCACCCTGATAGGTTCCGCCCTGGGCTGTAAGAGTGCCTTTATAGTAGATTGAGAAGTGACCTATATCAGAATGATCATGGTCATGGTCACCAACAAGTTTTTCCTGACCATTCATAAATACAACTGCGGTTTCACCGTTGACTCCCGAACGCCATGAAGTTCTCGCAAACACTGCTGTGAGAGGATATTTTGTTGCGTATGAAAGAGGTCTTACTTTACCTTCATCATCGGGATATGCATATGGCTTATTGGGATCAAAAACAAGAAGCGTTATTATACCATTATCATAGAGAGATTTTCCTGCTTTGTAACTTTTGAGTGAAAGCTGTTTGATATATTCACCTTGTGCATATTCATTTCCAAAATATGCATCATAGAGCATTATGGGATAATCATTTGAGTGATAGTATGGTCCTGATTCAGGTGACCAGTAAAGATATGAGTCACCGTCTTCTGACCAGAAACCGTTAGGAAGACGGTCATGAATCCATCTGAGTGATGTTTTTCCGAAATCATTTCCCATAACTCCGGGATAACCCATACGGTCAAAGACTATCTGACAAAGGGCTTCCCAGGCATATCTTGTGGGACCGTAGGCACTACCTGCAGGATGATTCATACTCTTGTTGAAGTATTCTCTTGTTTCAAAAGCATGTTCAAAAAGCATACCTGCAACGTTATTGTACATACTCTGATTTTCATCATAAATTGCAATTGCTGCTGCAAGCTGGAAATAGAAAGCATCACCTTCACCACCGTGACCGGCAAATGTTTCTCTTGTGGTTGTAGGATAGCCTATTTCCATGAGTGCTGAAGTTGAAAGCATATAGCCGATGAGTTTGTCTTTGTCCTCTTGTGTCAAGACATCATAGCACCAGTCATATACTATACCTGAAAGGGCTACTGCTGTACCGATTGTTCTTGTTATATCACCAACGGTTCTGTCCCACTCCATTGTTTCATAGAGGTCGAGCATATATCTTACAGTCTGTTTTGCGTGTTCCTTGTCTACCTCACCAATCAGATACATAAACGCTCTTGACTGAACATCAAATCCGAGAGATATGGGGAAATTATTTTTCTTTGAAGGAAGTCTGCAATCAAGAATTTTATTTGCATTTTCTGCAACCTGACTATATATGTTCTTCAAAAGAGGATGTTTAATATTTTCTTTGAGTTGAGGAATCTTATCTTTTGTGATAAGAACTCTGGGATGTTCACCCGCAGGTGGTGAGATTTCAGGTTTTGGATAGATGCCGCCGTCTGTCTGAACACCTGACATTGAGAACGGAAGGTCATCTTTGCCGGATGGAACGAAAGATGAATCATCTGTAAGAACGAATTTGTCAAGTATAAATCCAACGTCTCTGTATTTGATTGAATATACAAACTGGTTGTTTCTGACAGCTCCTGAGCCTACCTGCTGCCAGAAGTAATCCGGATTAACAGAGAAGAAACGTGAAGCATATCCTTCTGTTACACCCTGATAACCTCTGAAACTTTCAAAATATGAATACGCGGATGTGTTGATACATTTAATTCTCACCCAAAGAGTATAGTTTCCATATTCGCTTTCAGGAACATTGATTTTAAGCTCCATTGTTGGTTTTAAAATTTTTGTGTGGTCATTTGTAAAATTGACACCGGAGGGTTTGAGACCTTTCCCGCCCGATGCTGATTCGTCTTCAACTATTTTGGCATCATCGCCAAATTCCATATCTTCAGCCTCTACTGCTATACTTCCGTCTACAACTGTTGTTTTTTCATCAAGAGGAAGATTGAGGTCATTATTTGATACAGTCTGATAATACTTAATGTCATAAGCAAATGAAGGTATGGATGCGAAAACCAAGAAAATTGAAAGAACTAAAGCTATAATTTTTTTCATTTTATTATCCTCCCTCATTATTTGTAAAGTACAATGGATCTGGGATCACCGGATCTGAGATGAATGAATACATCACGATTATCTGTTTCACCATCCGGCAACATATAGAAATCTGATGCAGATGCAACAGACACTGTTGCTTTTGAGTCGCTGAATTTTTCATATTTATAGTATGTGAAATCAGATTTGAGATATGATTCGTCAGTATATGTACCATTTGAATTATATATTCTCAAAGTCATAAACACATCATTGGCATATATGATTTTACCAAGCAAAACTCTATATGGATTTGCATAGGATGATGTACTTGGATTTTCACTAACAGCATATCCGGTTGTGTCATGCAGTTGTTTCTCTGATCTGTCGTATGTCATAACGCAAGCGCTGATTGTATCGCCCTTACCAAGACTCAATCTGACAATATCACCCTTTTCGGGAAGAGTTCCATTGAGAGCAATTTTCATTACCGCTTCATCTGCGTAATATTCACATTCGCGTTTATCCATTAATCCACGTACTTTGAGTTTTTCATCACCATATGAATCTATCGCTTTTGTTATGGAATCAATAACGAAAATGTTTGTATCATTATTCATACTTGCTCCCGGATTATTATCATATTTAACAAGAACTGTTGCAAGTTTTGTGTCTTTTGTATCTCCGTAAGCTGTTACGGTAACAGAATATCCGCCGGGAAGAGTTTTGATTTCATACATTTCTTCTCTATCCCTGTCATCTTCGGAGGGAACACAAAAGTATATTGCACCTTTTGTAAGAACTTTTCCTGCGATACTCATGGTAGAACCGCCACGGTATTCTCCTGAAGTCACTCCAATTTCATGCAACCCATCAATTGAGCCTGAATCGGGATTGCAAATTGAAATCCAGTTAAGTTCCTTATTTTCGTTGAGTCTGTAATATACGGGCTGTCTTACAACTTCGCCTTCTTCAGTTGTGCCGAGCATTGCAATAACATCTACACCTTTTTCGACAGACTGAACACCGCCATAGGTCACATTTACTTTCGATGTGAGAGGACACTCTATGAATGCACCCTCTGATGTGAAAAGTTTGAGATATGCACTTTCGCCTGCTTCGAGTCCTGTTCCGACTTTTGAATCAACAACCATTGCAACGCTGTTGCTATGATATCCGAGTGCTTCTATATCTGATACGAGGCCTCCTTTATTGAACATGAGTTTCATTCTCTGCCCGATTTCAACTCTTTCAAGTTGAGGATTGAGCGCCAAGGATTCAGAGGGTTCAAAAACTCTGTCGTTAAATCCGAAGTAATATTTTCCGTCCTGAATTTCAATAGATGTAACTTCAGAGATGAAAATATCGCTTGTTACAAAAATGTTTGTAATTCTTCCGTCAAGGTCTTTTGAAACACTGATAACGCTTCCGTCTTCCACATCAGACATTTTTATGGGTTTACCGTCAAGGTTTCTGAAAAGAACATTTTTGCCATCTTCATAATCATTTATTTTGATTATATATCCATCACGGTAACTTGTGTGAATAATATCATCTTTGATACTTGAAACAACATAGGTATCATATGCATCAATCATAATATAATCATATTTTCCGTCATAGTTATTGTCTATTGCTTTGATACCGCCATCACGATAAGTATTGTTCCACGCATTAAATGTGGCATTGTTATAGTTTTCGCATATACCACCGTTGTAAAGAATATTTACATCATCAGAAAAACGTATTTCTTTTTCTTTGAATCCGTCATAATATATGAGAGTATCATCTTTTACATCAACATCTTTCCCGTCAATTTCTATCACACGGTTGTAAATGTTATCTTCAGCATAGATTATGTGCTTTACGTTATTTATTTCCTTGTAGTATACATCGACTTTATGACCAAGAAGATCATTGAGAATAAATTTGTCAGGATCAAAGATGAATTTTTCAGAACCAATGATTATTTCGTTATATTTGAGTTCGTCGCTGTTATAGATGTTGGAAATATAATTTCCTTTGACAACATTGGACATGAATTTAATTTTGAGATATTTTGACAGGTAATTTACCTGTGTTATTTCCTCATATTTTGAAACATCCCCATATCCTGTAACATCATATAAAGGACAAGATGCCGCAATTTTGAAAAGTGTGGCTGCACCTTCAAAAGTTACAAAACTATCTACGGGAGCTTTGTTTGAAAGACTGAGTCCAAGCTGTGCGGCAACTGCCATATATCCTGTGGGATATCCGCCAAGGCTTCGTGCTTTCACATCATAACCAAGGAAAGATACTATAGTTTTCAAAAACTGCTGATATGTAACATTGTCATAGGGAGCAAAAAGTCCGTTTCCTACCCCACCCATCAATCCGATGGAAGCAACAAAGTCAGCATAGTACGACATATCATAATCAACATCTGTGAAAATTTTGCTTTCTGCACCTTCTATTTCTGTATCGTCATTTAAAATTATGTTTGTGTATATTTCCGCAAGTTCTATTCTTGTAATTGCAGATGTTCTATCTACACTTTCAGGAAAAAGACCGCAGGCAACTGCAAAGTTGAAATCGTCTGAATTTGCAGGTTCAGACTCTGCAGCGTAAATACTTGCAGGAATGGCTGATAGAACCATTGCCAAAACAATTATAAGAGATAATATTTTATGCTTCAACGTCTGCGCCTCCTATCAATTTCATACTTTCGTATATGATTTTTGCAGCCTCTGCCCTTGTTACATTATCGAGAGGAGCAAATCCGCCATTTTCTCTTCCGACCAAAACTCCTTCAGAGGAAAGAAGAGATACGCTGTCTTTTGCCCAGTCGCTTATACTTTCGTCATCATTAAAGATTTTTGCTTCTTTATCTGATTCAAAGTTTTTAACTTTCAACGCTCTTGCAACAAATGTTGCAGCCTGCTGTCTTGTCACGCTTGCACCCGGTGAAAAAATTCCCTCTGCAATTCCGTTGACTATTCCAAGATTTGCGGCTTTGGAAACATATGGAACTGACCATCCGGTAACATCTGTAAAGTTTGTTGTGGTTTCATTTGGTTTTCCGAAAAATGCAATGACAATCATCTTTGCAAATTCTTCTCTTGTTACTGTATCATTTGGCGCAAAGGATGAGGCAGATTTGCCTGAAATGACATTTGATTTATAGAGTCTGAATATGCTCTCTCTTGCCCAGTGATCATCAGAAACATCACCAAATGGTAAATAGGTGTTTTCAACTGCTCCTGTTCCTTCAGTTGTTCCGGAAACCTGAGGTGCAACATCCGGATATTTGTCGGTTGCGGAACTTGCACCGCCACCGCCTCCTCCCCCACCCATATCGGAGGATGAGTCTGCTTTTTTAAGCGCTTTTTTATATATGTCCGCAAGTTCTTCCAGTGTGTCACAATCAGAATTTGCAAGTGTTTTATATACAGAGGTTTTATCTTTAACATTTGATACATCGTCTGTGTCAATGCCATATTCTTCAAATGATTCATCATATTTTGCAAAGAAAGTCTTGACATGACCGTATCCTGAGTCTTTATAGTTGCATATGAGATTCAAAAGAGTGAATTCTTCAAATTTTTCTTTTATTTCGTCAAGACTTTCACATTCTGCGCCAAGAAGTTTTTCGTGTACAGAATCAACACCAACGGATGAAAGGTTTCCGAGATAGTCTTCATAGAGAGATTCGTCAGGAGCAAACATGCTTGCATACATTACAGTTCCGTCTGCAACAAGTTTTTCATTTCCGTCTTTGTATGCGGCGATGCAAAGAGATTTTTTCAAAGTGTCATTCATCACATTTACATCTTCTTCAATATCGGGAAGATTTTCAAGAACTTCTGCTATTGTATCTTTTGATGTTGATTTATATATGTCGGATTCTGAAAGAGAATATATGGTGTAGATGTTATCTACAATATCAGATAAATCGTCACTTGTGTTTGTATCTCTGATAGCCTGAATCTTTTTGCCGTAGAAATAATAGTTGAAATCAAGTTCTTCTGTTTTATCCTCGGTTGTCACCATAATCTTGTATATTCCGCCATCGGAATTGTTTCTTGAATGAAGTTTTGCATCAACAGAGAATTCTCCGTTGCCGGCAATTGCGGTATCATAGAAAATGAGAGCATCGTTTGCGCTAAGAGGAAGGCTGGCAGATGAAAAACCGGGGTTGAAAACCGAAACAAAAACATTATCACCATCTGATGCTTCTCCTGAAATTCTGATCACATCTTCGTACAGATCAATTACTTCAACTTTAACATCTGCACATACAGTCATACTGATGCAGAGCATAAAAATGAGTAATGATGCAAAAACTTTTTTCATAATGAATTCTCCTTTTTATCCTTATTTTTCTAATATCGTATCTAAGAATTAACAGATTAATTCAAGCACTAATTTCACGAATTAATTATACTATAAATACACCCGGAAATCAACTAAGAATATTGCTCAAAATTAACACAATATTGCTAATTCTTCGCGTGAATCAGTTATTGTCAGGTATTGTAAAAACATATGGTAAAGCAGTCCAATTTATCCATTTGTATACACCTGTAAATCCAGCCATACCAGCCTATTATTTCACCATCATTTTTTGGCAAAAGATTTTGATTATAAACATTGATTTTCATAAAAATATTTTATAATTATATAAGGATAATGTCAATTTATAAAACAATCAAGAAGTTATATAAGACAACTTAATTAAATTCTATTATCAAACACAAAAACACAGTCTGAAAGACTATGCCTTTCAGACTGTGAATTTATTTACTGTCTTCGCTATTTAATCCGACAAGATGTGGATCAATCTGCCATTACTGCTTTTGCAGTAATAGGTTTGAATGTTTCGGCATCCCAAAGCATTACGTTTACTGAATAATCACCTGTAGCAAGATCTTCAGGGAGATTTTCAAGAGTAAGAGTTACAGCTTCTGCTTCAATATCTTCTGTGAAATCTACTGTCTGTGTTGCAACACTTGCAAGTTTGCCTTTTGCATCAACAATTGTTGCCACGCAAAGAACGTTTTCATAATCACCTTTTACTGCAATGAACTCAACGATGAGATCTGATGCACTTGAGATTTCGCTCTTGTTTGTGATGTAGTCAGCTTTGTTGAGATATTTGATTGCTGAATGAACTTCGGGGTATGCTGAATATGAGAGAACGTGGTTGTCAATATATACAACATTGGGGTTTCCTTCAACAAGAGAACCACCGAGAAGCACGTCAAGATAGAGATGGTTTCCTGCTAACTTTTCAGGATCATTGAACACAGCAGGAGCATTTGCTTCATCTACAATTATAGAATATACAACATCGTCAACAAGGAGAGAGTAGCTGCAATTTGCAGGATCATAGATAACCTTGAGTGTGTACCAGTCGCTTGTATAGGGGATTTTTACAAACTCTGTTGCGCCAACATTTTTAGCTACATAGATATAGTCAGTATCAATTTTGAACCAAACAAAAGATCTTTCAGAGTTTGTGAGTGAAGGATTGTAGAATCTAAGTGCGAGAGTACCCGCAATAATTGATTCGGGATATACGTCAACAGACTGTGCATACATCTTGTCTGCATTTGCCATGAGAGCATTTGGCTTACGGCTTGAATATGCTGTAAGAACATTTATGCCGTTTCCTTGTTCACCGGCCTGAGCTGCAGAAAGTTTGAGAACATCACCGTGTTTTGTACCTGCGAAAGTTTCTGTGTCATTTTCGGAAGATACAGCACCATAATCTTTATATTCTGTGCTTGTGGATACGTGCTTGTTGTGTGTCTGGAATGTGGAAGTTGAACCGCTTCTTTCTGCCACATTAACAAATTCGTCAATGTATCCATCAAATGTTACATCTTCTGAAACAGCAACAACTTCGCCACTTGCGTCAACAACTTCAGCATATACGGTATTAACACCTGCATTGGCTTTTACATATGCTTCGCCGGTTGTGTTTGCTTCTTCGCACAACTTACCGTTAATGTAGAAATTATATTTTGCATCAGCAACATTTGATGTTGCACTTACCATAACTTTGGAACCTGCAAGTATGCCTTTATTTTCAGCCAAGGTTGAAACTTCAACGAAAGGAACTGTTGAATATGAAAGAACATGATTGTCAATATATACAACATTGGGATTTCCTTCAACAAGAGAACCATTGAGTGTTATATCAAGATATAAGCAGTTCTGGGAAATGTTTTCATTTGCAAATACTGCAGGAGCGTTTGTTTCTTCAACGATTACAGCATATATAATATCATTAACTGCGAGTGTGTAGGTGCTTTCTACAGGATTGTAGATAGCTTTGAGAGTGTACCAGTCACCTGTGTAGGGGATTGTTACAAACTCTGTTGCGCCAACATTTTTAGCTACATAGATATAGTCAGTATCAATTTTGAACCAAACAAAAGATCTTTCAGAGTTTGTGAGTGAAGGATTGTAGAATCTAAATGTCAGAGCACCTTCAATAATTGATTCGGGATATACGTCAACAGACTGTGCATACAGTTTTGTTGCATTTGCCATGAGAGTCTTTGGTCTACGATTTGCATATGCTGTGAGCACGTTTATGCCGTTTCCTTGTTCACCGGCCTGAGCTGCAGAAAGTTTGAGAACATCACCGTGTTTTGTACCTGCGAAAGTTTCTACGTCATTTTCGGAAGATACAGCACCATAATCTTTATATTCTGTGCTTGTGGGAACGTGCTTGTTGTGTGTCTGGAATGTGGTGGTTGAACCGCTTCTTTCAACAGCTGCAACAAACTCGTCTTTGTAGCCTTCGAACTCTACAGGCTCGGATGTTGCAATTACATCACCTGTTTTGTCAAGAATTTCTGCATATACGGTATTTGTGCCTTTTTCTGCCTGAGCATATGAAACTGCATCATCGGAATTTGCATCATATAACTCACCGTTGAGATAGTAGTTATATGTTACGTCTTCAACATTTGCAGTTGCAGTTACCATAACTTTGGAACCAACGGGAACGCTTTCGCCATTTGCTACAGTTGCAACTTCAACAGTGGGAGCAAGACCAAGTTTGATTTCATAGTTATCAAAATATACAAGGCTTTCCTTGTCAGCACCTGCGCTATTTCCAAGACCTGCTATCATAAACATAGCAAAGTTTTGAGAAGAGAGAATATCTTCAAGAACAAGTGCCTTACCTGAATTGAATTTGTCGATTGAAACTGTTGAAACTACCACACCATCAATGAGGAAGTATACCACTTCATCAGGATTGGAGATAATCATTTCAACATTATACCACTGATCTTTATTGTATGTTGTTGTTATTTTGCCGAATTTGTCAATACCTGCACCCAATGTACCGTCTGAATTAAATACAAAGACTGAAGGATAACCTTCACCACCCTGATAGTAGTTATCTATCTGGAGGGTAAGGAAGTTTGCAAGTTTAGCAATGTTGATATCATAAGAAACAGAAACATACTGTGCTTCTTTGTTTGTGAAGAAATATCTTGATGCTGCCTGAGGATATGAAGACTGATTGTAGGCTGCATCTTTGAGATAGAACTCAATAGCATCTTCGCGGTCTTCAAACACACCTTCTGCAACCTGATATCTTGTTTCGTGATTTTCAGATGCTGCAAGGTTCTTTTCATAACTTGTATTTGCATTATCGTCAACTTTGAGGTCAATATTCAACGCGTTGTAAGGGAAGCTATGAGTTGATGAAAGGATAACGCTTTTGCCTTCAACAACGAATTCCTCTGTAGACATAATAACTTCGCCATCTATAACTGCTTTTACAACAACTGTTGTTTCGCCTTTTTTCACATCCTGACAAACATATGTATTACTGTCTGTAGGTTCGGATTCAACACCGTCAACCACATATACATACTGCATATCGGGGTCAAATTTTTCACTTGCAACAATCATAAATTCTCCGCCAACAAGAGCTGCTGTGGGAACTGATGCTGTTATTCTTGCGGGTTCAACTTTGTAGTATTCAACATTTTTGAGGTAGAATTCAGCATTGTGTTTTTCTGTTAACTGAATGGGATTTTCCTTGTCATCAAGCTTGGGATTTCCTTCATCGTCAAGTTCGTATAAGGGGTTGCCTTCTTCGTCTGTAAGTTTAACAGTACCTGCCCAACCGGGACGAGGAAGCTGAATTGATGTTATTCTCTGATTGTTGTGAGCTGCATTTACACAGAAGGGTCTCTGAGTTATAACCTGAACACCTTCTGCATACAAGTCATAAGTTTTGTTTTCATTGTCAATTATAAGACTCATATCAATCCATTTGCCTGTAGGATATGTATATGCTCTTGTAACATTTTTAGCCTTTGGTGAAGGCCAGCTTGTGAATGCCTGCTCTGTGTGGTTACATCCGCAGTTTGCTTCTATGTATGCAGTATACATTGTTCCTGCATAAGATACACCATAGAATTCAAAATCTACTCTTACCATACCGGTGTCGAGTTTAGGATCATTTTCCACAAAGCCATCGAGAGAAAGGCCAACAGCTGCAGCACCGGCTGAGGGTTCTTTCATGTGAAGAACTGTGCCTGCATCTTCGTCAGCGGGGTCAGCATCAAATCTTGCCCAGCCTGCATCGAGAGAAGTGGCTGCATTTGTAATTGTTGCTTTTAATTCATCTTCATTTGAAAGAGGACTTGATTTGAGTGTTTCGCCTTTGGCAAGACGAACAAAATCGAGTTCTACAACATTTGATGCTGCAACAACATCTTCACCATCCATGATTTTTGCCTGGAATTTGTTTTTTCCTGCAACACTTTCAAAATTGAAAGTGCCGGCTTCTGATTCTCTTCCAACTTCTTCATCATTTAGGAAATATGCTATTTCCTGACCTTCGGCAAGTTCTGCTGCTGAAAGGGTATTGATGATTGTGCCGGGGATAGTGATTGCTGACCATGATGCATCATTTGCTCCAAGCACAAGTTCGAGTGTAATTGCTTCATTTTCAGCAAGTACGGGAACTGTGAAGCATGACACGATGAGAGTCATGGCAAGCAAGATTGAAATTAGTTTTTTCATACTTTTCTACTCCTTTTTTTATTTAAAATGCTGTCATATGAACCGGTATCAAAAAGTTTGTTTTCTCTTTGTTTCAAGAAAATCAAAGTCATTATGACACCAAATTGCAAACGACTACATTCTTATATATATTATATACATAAGACATACTTGTGTCAACAAAATTATCGTGTTATATGTCACAATAATTTTTGTTTGAATTCGTTAGTTTCCACAAAAAAAATCAAAACATTAATATTTATGCAGGTAACAAAAAACATAATTGTGAGAATGATTGCAGTCATTTTTTTCATGTCTGTTCACTCCCCTATTTATCAATTATCTGTTACAACAAATATCAAATTTTATCAAATATGCATGTAAAATATCTGAACTTATGCAATAATAAAATCAGAAACTTTTCAGGATTTATACAGAAAAGCAGCCAAAACAGAACTAATCTGTCCTGACTGCTTTTGTTAGTTTAAATCATAATTTGTTATTCGTATAATTTAACATTTATCAGTTAGGTAATACTACTTTTTTAACAATTGGTTCCTGTGTTGTAGGATCCCAAAGCATTACGTTAACTGTGTATCCGCCTGCTGCAATTGATGCAGGAAGATTTGTGAGAGTTAGAGTTACATCTTCTGATGTCTTGCTTTCTGTAAATGTTACATCCTGTGTTGCAAGGCAAAAAAGTTCTCCGTCATCTTCAAGAACTGTTGCTATGCAAAGAACGTTATTGAATTCACCTTTGTTTACTGTGAAGTTGATAACAAGGTCAGATTCACTTGAGATTTCACTTCTGTTTGTTACAACACTGCCGCCGTTTGTATACTGAACAGGTGTGTATGCAGGAATTACAGAATATTCGAAATCATGATTATCAAGATATACAACGTTTGGTTCTTCTACACCGGAACCGTTAAGTGTAATATCAAAGTAGAGATAGTTGGAAGCAAGTTCGTCATTAAGAGCTAAAGGTGCATATTCTGTTGCACTTTCATCTATTACAGAATAGATAACATCATTAACAGCGAGCATAATCTTTCG
>JAZONV010000080.1:0-10599 GCA_045654685.1 Clostridia bacterium
GAATATTATCATCAGAATATTACAGATGATAGCTATACAAAAGTAGATTCATATGTAGTAGAAAATGTAGAAGTTGGAACAACAGTTAATGCAGAAATCAAAACATATGAAGGTTTTGAAATGAATTCTGCATCCTCCAACATCACAGGAGATGTTCTTTCCGGCAATGGACTTGTTCTTAAAGTGTACTATGACAGAAACACAATCACAGTAACCTTTAATGAAAACGGTGGAGCAAATACAGTTGCACCAAAAGCAGGAAAATATGAATCAGAAATAACACTTCCCACAGAAGCAGATGTTACAAAAGATAATCACATACTTTCAGGATGGAAAGATGCACAGGGAGTGCTTTATCCTGTAGGTGCACAGTTCATCTTAAAAGAAAATGTAACACTTACAGCATACTGGACAGAAGCCATAGCAGAAGTTGCAAGCTACACAGTAGAATATTATCATCAGAATATTACAGATGATAATTACACAAAAGTAGATTCATATGTAGTAGAAAATGTAGAAGTTGGAACAACTGTTAATGCAGAGATCAAAACATATGAAGGTTTTGAAATGAATGCTGCATCCTCTAACATCACAGGAGATGTTCTTACAGGTGGAACTCTCACCCTTAAAGTATACTATGACAGAAACACAATCACAGTATCCTTTAATGAAAATGGTGGAGAAAATACAGTTGCACCAAAAGCAGGAAAATATGAATCAGAAATAACTCTTCCCACAGAAGCAGATGTTACAAAAGATAATCACATACTTTCAGGATGGAAAGATGCACAGGGAGTGCTTTATCCTGTAGGTGCACAGTTCATCTTGAAAGAAAATGTAACACTCACAGCATACTGGACAGAAGCCATAGCAGAAGTTGCAAGCTACACAGTAGAATATTATCATCAGAATATTACAGATGATAGCTATACAAAAGTAGATTCATATGTAGTAGAAAATGTAGAAGTTGGAACAACAGTTAATGCAGAAATCAAAACATATGAAGGTTTTGAAATGAATTCTGCATCCTCCAATATCACAGGAGATGTTCTTGCAGGTGGAACTCTCACCCTTAAGGTGTACTATGATAGAAACACAATCACAGTATCCTTTAATGAAAACGGTGGAGCAAATACAGTTGCACCAAAAGCAGGAAAATATGAAGCAACAATTACACTTCCCACAGAAGCAGATGTTACAAAAGATAATCACATACTTTCAGGATGGAAAGATGCACAAGGTGTAATCTATCCCGTAGGCGGAGTATTTACACTTAAAGAAAATGTAACACTCACAGCATACTGGACAGAAGAAGAGGTAGTAGTTCCTGTTTCCGGTGTAGTGATTGAAACATATCTCTTGAATGTTGGTGCAACAAAAGGAGATATTGCAAATTACTCATTGCATAAATCGGTGTATATGGGTAATGTGTCTGTAGGAGAAAATGTTCAGATTATTCCTTCAACTATAACCGGTTTTGAAGTTAACAATGGACTTTCAATCACAAGTGGCATTGTTATCGAAAATGAAAACATAACTCTTAAAATTTACTATGACAGAATAATTTCTGCGGTGACATTCAATACAAATGGAGGAACTTCTATTGCATCTGTAATGGTACAATATGGCGAAACTATAGTTCTTCCGGGCGGTGATTCCACGGAAAATTCTGGCAAGATTCTTGCAGGATGGGAGTTTAACGGAACAACATATGCTCCCGGAACAGAAATTACATTAAAAGAAATTTCTGATGTGGAGTTCATCGCAGTATGGGTAGACGAACCACAGAAATACGCAAGTTATAAAGTGGAACACTATCAGTTGAATGTCGGCGGAGAAAACGGTTTAGTTTCGGATTATACTCTCTATGAAACAGAAATCGTGGATGATGTTCTTGTGGGGGTTCTGGCAACCGCAATTGAAAAGAACTATGAAGGATTTATAACAAACTCTGATGGAATCAATGTAATCACCGGAACAGTTGACGAAGCAGGAACTCTTGTTCTTAAAGTTTACTATGACAGAATGATTCTCGATGTGACATTTGATGAAAACGGAGGAGCACCTCAGATTACAGACAGTTCATATCAGTATGGTGCAACCATCATATTCCCCGGTGATGCAACATTCACCAAAGACGGATACGAATTAGTGGGATGGCAGGCGCCTGATGGTACAATCTATCCTGCCGGATATAGCTTAACTGTTAATTTTGAATCCAATGTGGAATATGTTGCATATTGGAAACTGAAAGAGGTTGAAACTTCTCTTTATACAGTTCAGCACTATCGCATAATAAACGGTGGCACATCAGGAAATCTTAGTGATTATGAACTTGTTGAAACCGAGACATTTAATGGAATAGAAGTGGATGCACCTGTTGCTGCAGTTCCCAAAGAATACATTGGGTATGAGGTGAATATAGGTATATCTGAATTGGCAGGTATTGTTTCCGCCGATGGTAGTCTTGTTCTTGCCGTATTCTATGATTTGGCTGTGATTGACGTCACATATGATGAAGATGGAGGTACGCCTGATCTTACAGATATTAGTGTAGTATATGGTAATTCTTTCAATCTTCCTGATGAAACACAAGTAACTAAATATGGATATTATCTCTACAAGTGGCAGGGTTCAAATGGTATATTGTATGATCCGGGATCAATTGTAACCGTTGATTTTATGGATGATATTACATTTACGGCAAATTGGGCACCTCTCGGACAATATGCATATTATGTTGAATATTACCGACAGTCAGTAGATGGAACAACATATGAAATTTACGAAACATCAAACATCGAATATGAATATGAAGGACAGTTGGTAGAGGTTGATGTGGATTCCATTCCTCAATATGTCGGATTCACCTATGATAATCTGAATTTGCAGAATGTTCTCAGCGGTGTAATAACAGACGAAGGTCTTGTTCTTAAAGTTTACTATTCAAGAAACAAAGTTAATATCTCGTTTGATCTAAACGGTGGTATTGCTCTTGATTCATTAACAGATTCCTACGAGGTATTCTTTGGTTCAGAAATCACATTGCCTAATGGTTCAAGTGTGGAAAAGGAATATGCAAAGCTTGACAAATGGACATATAATTTACAAGAATATGAACCGGGTTCAGTCGTTACTATTGAAACAGATCCAACAGGCGGATATATATTTGTTGCCCAGTGGGAAGATCTTGTAACATACGAAGTAATCTTCTACGACAAATGGTTTATGGAAGTTGGCAACGTAATCGTTGTTGAAGATGAAACCGTTGAAGAACCCGAATTCCCTGATGATGAGCTGTTTGCAGTAACCGGATATAAGAAGAATGAATATATTTCTCCGTCGCTTTATTCCGATGAGAATGAATATGTTCACGAAGTTTATACCGATTGGTACTTTGAACACCCACAGACAGGTGAATTTATCAGATTTGATGAAACAGTACCTGTAAGTGCGGATATAGTTATTGACGGAATATTAGAAGTATTCCCAATGTCACCTATGCTTGATATTGACATTGTACTTGATGTTAAGAATATATCCGAAGTATTTAATTTCTCTGCATTTTATGAAGCAACGGTCTTTGATTCAAATGGAAATGTAATCAAGGGAACAAGAGCAATGGATACCTTTAAGGATATTCTTTGGGCGAACCTTAATTCCGAAAGCGGTGAAGATTCTCAGATTAAAGCTTTTGCAAGAGGATATATAGACAGTGCTCTTGATAAACTTGCACAACGTGCTTTGATTGATGAAAATCATAATATCAGATTGTTTGAACTCTTTATCAAATTCTCACAGATAATAGGCGAGGAAGAACTTGAAGAGTATATCATTGAAAACGCAAAGAAAACACTTTCCCAAAATGATGAACTCAAAGGATATATCTTCGAATACTTTGAAACTGTAGCAAATTCAGGTAGCGAAGAGGATATCAAAGAACTTGAAGGGCTTCTTGAAGAAACAATCAAAGGCGCTTTGGACGGTAGTGACTCTGCACAG
Organism: Clostridia bacterium; assembly: GCA_045654685.1. Lineage (GTDB taxonomy): Bacteria > Bacillota > Clostridia > UMGS1810 > UMGS1810 > RGIG1828. The sequence continues at coordinate 4,003 of JAZONV010000080.1, forward strand.
ATTCTTTCAATAATAGAAGATCTTTGTGTTAAGATGCTGGATGACCCTGATACCATAGAGAATGCAATTAAAAATGTTGCAGGTGTAAACATTGATATTACTCAGGCAGATCTTTCAGACAGTGCAAAAAAAGTAATTCTTTCATGGGCGAATACACTTGTTACTGATGATATGCTTGATACTGTTTTAAAACAGATTCCGTATAACGAAAAGAGTGACGGAACATATGTATACACATCAGATAACATTTCGGGAGTTGCAACAAGAGACTTCATTGTAAATATCATTAAAAATGCAAACTTTACTTTAGATGATCTTGATGACCTTGGCATAAGCCGTGATGAATTGTTCTCTCACATTAAATCATCACTTATTGATATGATTATTGATAAGCTTGAGAATGATGAAACATTCTTTAATAAATCTGTATCATATGTGTTCAAGGATACTCCATTTGAAAGCTTTACAAAAGATAAAGTTGACAGTACAACTTCAGACTTTTTCAAAGATGTTGTAGAAACATACTTTAAATCAATGACTGTGGAAGAACTTGCAATAGAGCTTGGCTATGATGATCAAGATGCAATAAATGATTTCTTCCGCAATCATAAAAAAGAAGTTGTAGATGCAATAGTATACGAACTTAATACAGATCCGGATTTCTTTGAACATGTAATTTCTAAAACAGAGTTTGCAGGGCTTGTAACATATAATGATGTAATGACCATGAATGTTAGAGAGCTTATTGCAAAGGTTGTAGAAAATAAACTTGATTTAATGACCGGAGATGAACTCGTATCATATGATGCGGTAGAATCTGTAATAGAGGATATTAACACAATTGCATCAGAGCTTATAGAAAAAATCAAGAATAACGATACTTTCTTCAATACAGTAATTGCAAGGGCCTTTGCCGGAACTCTTCTTGAAGGATACACACTTACTACAATGCCTGCATCCACTTTGGATTTTGCGAAAGAACTTGTGGGCAAGAAAATGAATAGCCTTTCAGATGATGAACTTGGCGAACTTGCAGGAAAAGGTGATTCTACCGGTATTGTTAACTATGCAAAAGAGGAATTGTCAAATCTTATTATTGATAAGCTCAGAAATGATACAGATGGTATTTACTCTGATCTCGTACAAGAACTTATCGGAAAATCATTGGCTGAAATTGATGAACTCACATCAAAAGATGCATTTGTTATAATGCTCAAAAAGATTTCCGACGACGCTCAATCAAGCGGAACCTATGATGAAATCAAAAAAATCATAGATCCGGAAAGGGCAGATTGGACAGAGTTTGATTGGAATTTGTTCTTTACAGAATTTGAAAATTCTCTTGTAAATGATGATGTTGTAGATACGTATCTGCTTAACGTTTCATACGGAAAATACACTCTTGACGAAACAACAGTTGACAGGTTGCAATATCCTGACGCCGTAGTTGTTCCTGCAACACCAAAAGATATGTTCATTGGCTTTGTTGAAGTAAGTCTCATTGAAGATCTTGATGATACATTGGCTGATTATGGATATGATGATGCAAAAATTCTCGATGAAGCAAGAGAATATGCAAAAGAAGCAATATTTGATAAACTCGGAACTGATTCGTCATTCCTTAAAGAGCAGATTGAATCAATTATAGGAGTTACTCTTGTGTCAGTAAGTTCAGACTCAAGAACTTTAGTAGCAGATGTAATAGAGGCTAAATTAAAGAACGTAACCGAAGTAAATGATGAATTTGCCGGAATCCTTGGTTTTGCAAATTTAGGATTGCTTCTTGAAGATTCCATGGTTAAGTCTGTGATTAAAGAAAAAGTAATTGCAAAAATCAACACAGATGATGCATTCCTTAAAAAACAGATTTATGAGTATACAGACATCAATTATACAAGCGTACCGTCAGAGTCTCACGTGATATTTGACGATATAGTTGAAAACAAGATTGTTAAGGTTGATGCAATAACCGATTCTTTGGCAGAAGAACTTGGATATTCAACGGCAAATGAGCTTCTTGAAGCCGCTAAACCCGGTGTTATAGAAGTTGTCATTGCAGATCTTGGAGATGATGTTGAAAATTATAGACCATACATTGCAGAGTATATTGGAGACTCTTTTGGTGAAATTCCTGCAAATTCTATGGAATTTATCAAAAAGTATGCCACAAATGTTCTGGAAAGTATGACAGAAGAGCAGATAAGAGAAGAACTCAGACTTATGGGCTATAGTGAAGATGACATCGATGATTTTATCGAAGATGAAATCACAGTAGTTCTTTCAGATCCTGATGACGAACTTCTTGTGACTCTCATAAAAATGGTTTCAGAGAAATACAAAACAATTACTTCACTTTCAGAAGTTCCTTCAAATGCAAAAGATTTTGTAACAGAAGAAACGCTTTACAGACTTGAAAGTGATGATGATACCATAAGGGAAGCACTCATGGAAATGTTTGGATATGTTCCGGAAGAAATTTTCACAAATCCGTCATATACAACAAAAGAATTCCTTGTTGATATTGTAATCTATATGTTTGAGCATGATGTGACAAAGAGAGATGCAATCATTGATCAGGCTGTTGTAGAACTCATTGAAGGCGGAGATTTGAGTGCACTTGAAGACTACGTTGATTATGCAGTAGACTATCTTGATTCTCAGGTTAACCTAGATGGAACAACACAGCTTGATGATGTAATTGATGAAATCATTGAAGCGAGATATCGTGAAACTTTGGATAAACTTGTATATCAGCTCATAAACGAAGACACTTTCGAAATCGAACCTTCAACATCATTTATCTTAAATGCATTTGAAATGCAGGTTAAAGCATATAGCTTTGATGAACTTATAGAAAATATTCCCGAAGCAATATTCAAGATTTATCCAAGAGAAAAGCTCGAGGAAATCTACAATGATGCATATAATAATCTCATAACTCAGATAGAGGAAGGAAAAATCAAAAATAAGAGCGGAGAATCAGCAATAATTGATACCGGTCTTAAGTTTAAGATTAATCCTGTTGACGATATCTATGTGCCTTTGCGTGACAGATTAGTAGAAGTTGTGTCTGGCATAGATAAAGTCAATAACAACTATTACTATGCAGAAAATGAATATTTGCAGGAGCTTATAAAACTTACTGAGGCTTCAAACTTTGTAGATGTATCATCAGAATCTGAATCAGGATACACAATTAAGGATTATGATGACTATTATGATCTCATATTAAGAACAGTAATCATAGGTGATGATGCACTTTGTTGGTACAAAGAAGAACTCACACCCGAAAGACTTGATGCACTCATGTTGAGTTATGAGGATTTGGCAATCACCTATGCAAATGCAATTGCAGATATGCTTGAGACATATGCAACAGATGGTGAACTTCCCGGCAAACTTGGCAAGGCAAGTGCGATTGAATCTGCAATAAGACAAAGATTCCCCGGACTTCTTGACAAGGCTCTTGATTGGTACGTGACAAGTCCCATAAATAAAGAGTACACAGAAAGCGATTATGCAAAACTCAGAAGTGCAGCACAAAAAGTTGTACGTAATGTATTTGCTAAAGCGGATATAACAACAGATGAACTGTTTGAAATTCCCGGAAACGTAATAGTTAAGCTTGTTGATGCCTTAAAAGAGAAAGATGAAAAGGTCATTACAAAACTTGACGAAATACTTGACAATGTTAAAAAAATAGGTGATAATGAGTACACAGGAACTCTTAAGGGTAAAACTGTTACAGTGAAACTTGATGGTGATGTATATTATATTACAGCACTTGGAAAAACTGTAAAGGTTACTCTGATAGGTGAAGAATATACAGTGATATATGAAGGTAAATCCGTAAAATATAATCACGAAAAAGATCTGTATGAGTTCTTTGTGGGCGCAACAAACAGTATAGCTGTTAAACGTTCAATTAAATAATTTATAAAAAGAATAGGCAGAATTATAAAGTTCTGCCTATTCTTGACAACAGGAAGGAGAAAATATATGAAAAAAGTAATATGTATATTGACAGTATTGGCTATGATTTTTTTGTCAATAGGTTCTTTTGCAGGTGATGTTTCGGAGAAAATAAGTTTCACAGATGTTAATCCCGAAACCGAAAGCGGAAAAGCCATTATGAAACTTGCTGAAGCTGGAATCGTATCCGGAAATGGTGACGGAACTTTCGCACCTCAAAGAGGCATTACAAGAGCAGAGCTTTGTAAAATGATAAATAACATTAAAAATTTTACCGAAGAAGATACAACTGCATTTTCAGATGTAACTGCAGATAACTGGTATTATTCTCACGTTAAAATTGCAAAAAAAGCAGGTTATATAAACGGCTTTGAAGATGGTACATTCAGAGGAGATCAGAATGTAACAAGAGAGCAAGTGTGTGCAATCCTTGTAAGGGTTTTAGGTCTTTACGATCTCGGACTTCCTGTTACAATTTCAGATACAGTATCTCCCTGGGCTGAAAATTATGTAAAAACTGTAATTGCAAACACATTAATAAAACTTGAAGACGGAAATAAATTCAGAGCAACCGAGGATATGACAAGAGAAGAATTAGCCGTTCCCCTTGCAAACTTTGTTATAGAGTCAACAGGGGACGCTACAGTTCCCGATGACAAGAATGAAACAAACAAAGAAGACAAGAAAGAAGAAAATAAAGGAACAGGCTCCTTGGGAGGTTCATCTTCAGGGAACTCATCGTCAAACAAGAATAATAAAGATGATAAGGAAGACGAAGGTGAAACCGGAGAGATTCCTGACGAAGGTGAAACCGGAGAGATTCCCGACGACGGCGAAACCGGAGAGATTCCCGACGACGGCGAAATCGGTGATATCCCCGGTGATGAAGGCGGAGATGATGCTCCGGTAGAGGAAGAAGTATTTGATGAAGAAAAACAAAATGAAGTAGTGACCAAACTGACAAGTCTCTTGGAAGAACTTGACTACATTGCAACTCTTCCTTGGATTGAGTTTACGTCAGATGAGAATGAAATTCTTGTCATAATCAAAGACGTTGTAGGAAAAACAATATCCGATGCAGAAGACGGAAAGTGGATATATGTTGAGGATTATGTTCTCAAAACATATAATTCAGAGGTTATGACAACACGTTCTATGTATGAGGCGCTTGAGGAAGCAGGCGAGGCAGAAGCATTTAAAGATAAATTAGGAGAACTTCCCCTTTATCTTGTTGAATACCTTGCCGATACAATGTTTGGAATAGATATTAAACAACATATATAAAAAAGGATAAAATATTATGAAAAACAGCAGACAATTTATACTTTCCATATTAATATCGCTTTTTATCGCAATTTGTTCAATTAGCGGAACAAAACCGGCATATGGATACGATGCAGGTGTTTCTGTTGATAAAACAGCTTATAAGTATGTAGATGGCAATGTCAGGATTTCTGTATCATTTGACAATCCATACTACGAAAATGATGGAATGATAATTTGTCTGCTGTATGATTCATATGGTAAATGTGAGGAGATTATAAATCAGCCTGTTATTGAGTTTTCGGAAGTAAACTATGTATTTGTGCCTGAAGGATATAAAAAAGCAAGAATTTTTCTTTGGGAAAGTATGATCACTCTGAAACCTCTTTGTGCTGAAACTATTGTTTCGTTTGACGATATTACCCATAGATTGACAGAAGTAATATTTGATACGTCAGGTGTTGATGCTATACACGAAACCTTGCCTCAGGGAGATATGGTATACGGAACAAAATTTAATCTTCCCTCGCAAGATTCTCTTTCCAAAGTCGGATATGTTCTTGATGGATTTAATGTTAACGGAGTGCCCAAAACTTTTGGTGAAGAGGTAACAGTTCTGGAGGACGAAGTTAGAATTACTCCTGTATTTGCAGAACTTTCGACATATACAATTGAATATTATTGTCAAAATATCACAGATGATAATTATACACTTACAGATAAATATACTGTGGATGACATAAAGGTTGGAACACCGGTTACGGCAGAAGAAAAGACATACAAAGGATTTACAAAGAGTGATAAATCTGTTGTTGCCGGACAGGTCATGTCAGGCGGCGGACTGATACTTAATGTATACTATGACAGAAACATAATTACTGCAACATTTGATACAAATGGCGGAAGTGCCGTTTCATCAAAGGCAGGAAAATATGAATCGGAAATTACACTTCCCACAGAAAATGATGTGACAAAAACAAGTCACATTCTTATGGGTTGGGAAGATAACAATGGTAAAATATATTCTGTAGGTGAAAAAGTTGCTTTGACAGAAGATGTAGCATTTGCGGCACTGTGGAAAGAACTTTCAACCTATACAGTAAAATATTATCAGCAAAATATCATAGACGACGGATATACACAGGTTGATGCCTATACCATAAATGACATTGAAGTTGGAACACCGGTTACGGCAGAAGAAAAGACATACAAAGGATTTACAAAGAGTGATAAATCTGTTGTTGCCGGACAGGTCATGTCAGACGGCGGACTGATACTTAATGTATACTATGACAGAAACATAATTACTGCAACATTTGATACAAATGGCGGAAGTGCCGTTTCATCAAAGGCAGGAAAATA
>JAZONV010000081.1:0-5285 GCA_045654685.1 Clostridia bacterium
CTTCAAAACAGAGAAATTAAATAATAAGGACAAAGGAAAGAATAAGATGAAAATTTGCGATTTGATTGAAAAGGAATTTTTCGTTGATCAACCCTTTTGAGAATAACAAAAAAGAGAAAACAAATTCGAAATTCGAAATTAAAACAAACGGGGAGAAAACGAGAATTTTTATATCTTCAAAACAGAGAACTTAAATGATAAGAGCAAAGGAAAGAATAAGATAAAAATTTGCGATTTGATTGAAAAGGAATTTTTCGTTGATCAGCCTTTTTGAGAATAACAAAAAAGGGAAAATAAATTCGAAATTCGAAATTAAAACAAATGGGAAGAAAACGGGGATTTATATATCTTTAAAACAGAGGACTTAAATAATAAGGACAAAGGAAAGAATAAGATAAAAGTTTACGTTTTGATTGAAAAGGAATTTTTCATTGAATACCCTTTTTGAGAATAACAAAGACAAGCAATTATTAAATTCAAATAAAAAAACAAAAAAGAGAAAATAATTTCGAATTTCGAATTTCGAATTTCGAATTATTAACGCGGGGTGTTAATATGCTTAAACATCTTTCAATAAAAAATGTTGCCGTAATTGAATCGGCACAAATAGATTTTGAAGAGGGCTTCAATGTGTTGACGGGTGAAACCGGAGCAGGAAAGTCCATAATTATTGATGCCATAAACCTTTTGAAAGGTGAAAGAACCTCCAAAAGTCTCATAAGATCAGGAGAAACCACGGCAAGAGTTGACGGAGAATTTGAGATTCCCCAGGAGGGAGCAAAAAAGATTGCGGAAATTCTCGGGACAGAGCCTGAATGTGAGATTATAATTTCAAGAGAAATGAATCAGGACAACAAAAACACCATCAGAGTAAACGGTGTTCCCGTCAATCTTTCCATGCTTAAGCAAATTGGCGAAAACCTCATAAACATTCACGGGCAGCACGACAACACATCCCTTTTGTCGGTAAAAACCCACATTGACTTTTTGGATAAGTTTTCGGGAGAAGACATAAAGAATGTATTGTCTGATTACAGACTCATAAACGAAAGATACAAAGAAGTTGAACAGGAACTTGAAAAAGAGACAAAAGATGAACAGGAAATTGAAAGAAAAAAAGATATGCTCATCTTTCAGACAGAAGAAATAGAAGATGCAGATCTCTATGTGGGCGAGGATGAAGAACTCGAAAAAAAGAAACTCATGTTTGACAATGCAAGCCGTATTCTCGAAAATGCATCTGTTGCCTATGAAATGCTCTATGGTATGGACACAGGTTCATGTCACGACCTTTTGTGGGGCGGTGCAAAGAAAATTGAAGAGATTGAGGAATTTGATTCAGAGCTTTCTTCAATATATTCCGGACTTTCAGAAGCAGGCTACCTTCTTGATGAAAAAGTGAGAGAACTCAAAACCTTCCTTGACCATTCATCCTTTGACATGACCGAGGCAAGAGAAACCGAGGAAAGACTTGAACTTATATATAATCTTAAAAGAAAATACGGTCGGAGCGTAAAAGATATACTTGAATTTTACGAAAGTGCAAAAGAAGAACTTGAAAGCATTGAAAACTCTGACGAAAGAGAAAAAGAGCTCATAAAAGAAAAGGAAAAACTCCAAAAAGAAAGAAAAGAAAAAGCAACAGTCCTGACAGAAATCAGAAAGAGAATGGCGAAAGAACTTGAAAAAAGAGTCATGAATCATCTTTCTGACCTGAACATGGAAAAAGTGATATTTGAAGTTTCAATAACGTCTCAGGAGTATACACAAAATGGCGCAGACTATGTGGAATTTACGATTTGTACAAATGTGGGCGAAGAAAAAAAACCCCTTGCAAAAATTGCATCAGGGGGAGAACTTTCAAGAATTATGCTTGCCATAAAAAATGTGGCATCGGGTCTGGATTCGGGAAAAACCATAATTTTTGACGAAATTGACACCGGCGTCAGCGGAAGTGCTGCAAGAAAAATAGGCGAAAAGCTCTATTCAATGTCTGCATCCTCCCAGGTTCTTTGCATAACACATCTTCCCCAGATTTCATCCCTTGCAGATACTCACTATCTCATAAAAAAAGAAGTTGCGGCAGGAAGAACTCACACAATTGTGGAGGCTCTTTCGATTGACGGCAGAATTGAAGAAATTGCAAGGACTCTTGTGGGAAATGAACTTACAAAAGTTGCAACCGAAAATGCACGTCAGCTTCTGGAGGAAGCGCAGGTTCAGAAAAAAGTTATACGAAACAGAAAAGAGGAATAGGAAAATGAAAGAGTATATCAGAAGAGATAAAAACAATTACTACCTTGATATTGCAGAAACCGTTTTGGAAAGGGGCACATGCCTCAGAAGAAATTATGGGGCAATAATCGTTAAAAACGATGAGATTGTTTCCACCGGATATGTAGGTGCGCCAAGAGGCAGAAAGAATTGTATCGACCTTCAATATTGCACAAGAGAAAAACTCGGAATTCCAAGAGGGGAAAGATATGAGCTTTGCAGAAGTGTTCATGCAGAGGCAAATGCAATCATAAGTGCAAAAAGAGAGGAAATGATTGGCTCAACTCTGTATCTTGTGGGAAAATTCTATGAAACAGGCGAACTTGTTCCCGATGCCACCTGCTGTTCAATGTGCAAACGTCAGGTGATAAATGCCGGAATTTCAAAGGTTATAATAAGAAACACCCACGACGAATATACCGTTGTGGATGTTAATGATTGGATTGAAAATGACGAATCTTTAGAGGGAAAACCGGGATATTAATTAAAAATTTCAATACTCCGTTTCAGTATTCCGTTTATATGGGCAATTAATGTTCCGTAATTTGTGAAGGGAACATTTTGCTCTTTTGCCCTGTGCATTCTTGCCATGACTTCTTTTGGAGTTATCATGCAACCACCGCAATGGACAATGAGAGAATATGAAGATAAATCATCAGGAAAAGATGTGCCTTGAGTGAAATCAAAGGTGACATCTTTTTTTGTGTATTCTCTTATCCATTTTGGAAGTTTCACGGTTCCGATGTCTTCGCATTGTCTGTGATGGGTACATCCCTCGCATATGAGAATTTTGTCTCCGTCACGAAGGGCAGAAATTGCATCTGCTCCCGATACGGCAGTTTCCAGAAAACCATTTTTTCGTGCCATGAGAACAGAGAAGGATGTGAGAGGAATATTTTTTGGAGTGTTCTTGTCAACAAAAGAAAAAATTTGAGAATCGCAGATAACAAGAGAAATTTTGTCTTTCAGATTGGAAAGAACAGACAGATATTCATCTTCTTTTGTCACAACAGACACCCCACCTGCATCAAGAATGTCTCTTATGGCCATTTGCTGGGGCAAAATGAGTCTTCCTTTTGGTGCAGATGAATCTATGGGAATAACTAAAACTGCAATTTCCCCTTTGGAGACAAGGTCTGACACAAGGGGTGTCTCTTTTTTGTCACCAAAATTCAGGGAAGCAATTTTTTCTTTTAATTCTTCAATTCCGTCTTTTGAAAGGGCGGAAACAAAAACAATATTATCTTTGTTTTCTCCCCTTTCTTGCAAAAGATCCGATTTGTTTTTGGCAATAACAAAAGGAATTTCTTTTTCTCTGAAGATTTCCACAAGTTTTTTCTCCGTATCCACAAGGTCTCTTCCGGCTTCGGTCACAAGAACGGCAATGTTGGTTTTTGCAAGGATTTCCCTTGCCTTTTCCATTCTTTTTTTACCAAGGGATGAATCGTCATCAAATCCCGGTGTGTCAACAATCACAACGGGTCCCAGGGGAAGAAGTTCCATGGCTTTTTTAACCGGGTCGGTTGTTGTCCCCTTTTTGTCTGATACCATTGACATTTCCTGATTTGTAATGGCATTTACGAGGCTCGATTTTCCTGAATTTACACGTCCGAAAAACGAAATATGTATTCTTTGGGATGAGGGTGTTTCGTTAAGACTCATATTTGTGTCACTTTCTTTCTTTTGGATAGTGGCTGATTGAAATCATCCTCACAATCGGACATGACCAACTGTGAGGATAGCCTTACCAGCCAACACTTAAGAGGTGGCTGTTAAGGCTATGATTATATATCAGCGAATTGGCATTGCGAAAAACGGAACAAAAAAGTCCGAACCGCAAAAGCAGTATTGGTGCAGAAAAAGAATAAGAGTCAGAAATTTGTACAATAAATTCACGGGAATTTATTGTACAAAACCATTATTCTTTTGTAATAACATGGGAATAGGCGGTTTTTGCACTTACCCCTTTAAGATTTCCGATTTTTCCCGATAAGGTGCTTATAACATCCTGAGGAGCATCAACGGCGATGCTTATGATGTGAATGTCCTTTTCTCTGTAGGGGATTCCCATTCTGCCGATAATGTGTCTGCCAAATTCATGGAGCAGGGCATTTAATTCGTCGACAGAATCCATGTTTTCAACAATGATTCCGATAACTGCAACTCTTGTTTCCATAATAGATCAACCTTTCATAACTTCTTTCATTGCCAGAGCCAACTGGTCAGGGCAAGAGGTGGATTTGAATCCGCATTTTATGCCCGAGAGAAGCTTTTCGATTTCTTCGGGAGTACGCCCGATGCAAAGCTTTGCAAGACCCTGGGTGTTTCCCGAACATCCGCCTGTGAAGGAAACATCTGTTATAATTCCGTCTTCAATCGAAAAATCTATCTGACGTGCACAAACGCCTTTGGGTTTGAAACTGTATTCCATAATTAATCCTCTTTTCTGTATTCTTCCTTTTAATAAACTTTCTATACCCAAATAGTTTAACACAAAAAATTAAATTCATCAATCCTTTGATGAATTTTCAGACTGTCAAAAAAGCCCGCATCGCAAAGTGCAGGCATAAAATTTTTGAGAAAAGTATATTCAAGATGTAAATAGTCATTAATGAAACTTTTGTAAACATAGTTTTCAAAAGTTTTGATTTAAGGCACTTTGCTTGCTTCGTCAGAGCTCATTGCCGTACCCTCGTACTGTCTGCTTTGCTCTTCCTTGCCTGCGACCGTTTTCGAAAGTCTCCCGGCGTGTCGACTTTATCGACACGCTGAAGGGGATGTCTCTTTAATTGTATAAACTAATAAATTGGAGTTTATGCTACCAATGATGATGAAAAAATACGCTTGTTCCAAAGCCCTCCTTGCCTAAAGGAGGGTGGCACGCGTCAGCGTGACGGGAGGATTCATTATTCATAGAAACATGCACAAATGCTGTGTTTTCTAATGATTGTGTAAAGAGAATCCCCCTGTCAATCCTTTCGGATTGACATCCCCCTTTAGGCAAGGGGGAC
>JAZONV010000082.1:0-64718 GCA_045654685.1 Clostridia bacterium
ATGTTATAATGTAAATAACCCCAAAAATAACCTTTTTTATTAAAATATTTTCACACACATAGATTTTGGTTAAAAAAATTTTAGGAAAGGAAAGTACATATGAATAATATTGTTGAAATATGGAAGCAGGTTTTAGAGATAATTAAGCCTGAAATTCCTATTCAGGTTAGTTTCACAACATGGATAGAAACAATTATTCCAATCAGCTATAATGATTATGAATTTACAATAAAAGTTCCTTATTCATATAATAAGGAAATGGTAGAACAAAGATATGCAGAACTTATAAAAAATGCAATTAAGTTTGTTACGGGTTCTGATGTTGAACTTATAATTTTGATAAATTCCGATTATACAGAAGTTGAACATAATTACAGATTCAAGCAGACAAACCTCAATCCATCATATACATTCGATTCCTTTGTTATAGGAAAATCAAATCAGCTTGCCCATGCAACAAGTTTGGCTCTTGCAGAAGGAAGAACTGAAGGTTGCAATCCTCTGTTTTTGTATGGTGGTGTTGGTCTCGGAAAAACTCACCTTATGCATGCCATAGGAAACTATGTTTTAAAATATGACATGAATAAAAACATTCTCTATGTTTCTTCCGAACAGTTCACAAATGAATACATAAATTCTCTTAAAACCAATACCAATGAAAGATTCAGAGAAAAATACAGAACTGTTGATATCTTAATGATTGACGATATTCAATTCATATCAGATAAGGAAGCAACACAGGAAGAATTTTTCCACACATTCAATGAGCTTTATTTGAATGACAAAATCATAATCATAACTGCAGACCGTCACCCAAAAGATCTTCCCACATTTATGGAAAGATTAAAAACAAGGTTTGCACAGGGACTTTCCATAGACATAAATCCCCCTGATTATGAAACAAGAGTTGCAATATTAAAGAAAAAAGCTTTTCAATACAGCATGGAAATTCCCGAAGAAGTCTATGAATATATTGCAAAAAATATAAAATCAAATATCAGAGAATTGGAGGGAGCAGTAAAAAAACTTATGATTCAGCACAAACTGATGAAAAAGGAAATTACTGTAACATTAGCAAAAGAATCATTAACCGATATGATTAATGAGAAAAAACAAAGAATCACTCCCGAACTCATAAAAGATAATGTTGAAAAATATTTTTCACTCCGTGAAGATGACCTTTTCAAAGATACAAGAAGCCAGAATATTGTATATCCGAGACAGGTTGCAATGTATTTAATAAAAAATTATACAAATCTTTCTCTGAAACAAATAGGAGAATTTTTCGGAGGAAAAGACCATTCAACAGTTATCAGCGGAATCAATAAAATAGAAAGCAAATTAGATTCAGACCCAAGTTTGGAAAAAACAATTGAAGATCTTTTAAAAGATATTAAAAACTAAAAATTTATCCACAATAAAATTTAAATTTATATGTTTATCCACAAGCTCAAAGCCAATAATTATGAGGTGTTGGATAACTTATCCATATTATATTTTTATGTGTATAACTTTTGTGTTGATAAAAATTTTTCTAATAAATTTAATTCACATTTCAATTTTTCATTGTGTATAAAATTTTATAATTTTCAAGATTCAAAATTCACTCATATCAATGAAAATTGATGTTTTCCACAAATCAACACACCTATTAATACTACTACTGAATTTAATATATATATTTATTATTATTTATTTAATAGCAAGGAGAGAAAACCATGAAATTCTCATGTGATAAAGATTTACTTTTAAAATCAATAGAAACAGTATCAAAAGCAATTCTTCCAAATAATCCTGTAGATATATTAAAAGGAATGAAAATTGAAGTAACAGATAATATAAAATTAACAGGCTCTGACGGAAATATGAGCATAGAAAGTGTTTTTGATGCAAATATAGAAGAGTGCGGAACATTAATTGTTGATTCAAGAATTTTTTATGATATCATAAGAAACATTCCTGACGGAAAGGTAAAACTTTATACAACCGACAATAATGAAATGAAAATTGTATGTGAAAATACACTTTTCAACATTTTATATCTTTCAAGTGAAGGTTATCCCGAAATATCAAAAGTTGAAGATGGAGAATTCATAAGAATTTATTCTAAAAACTTTAAGGAAATTATAAAAAATACTCTCTTTGCAGTATCTGATGATGAAAGTAAACCAATCTTTACCGGAATATGCTTTGAAATTAACAAAAGCAATATGAAAGCAATTGCCATTGACAGAACAAGATTGGCACTTCGAAATCAGATTATTCCCGAAACAAATATTAATGATTTAAAATTTGTTGTTCCCGGAAAGGTTCTTTCAGAAATTTCAAAAATATTAAAAGATGATTCCACAATTGTTGATATAAAAGTTGATGATTCTTGTGTTATTTTTATTTATGATACATTTACAATAACATCAAGACTTTTGCAGGGAGAATTTTTGGACTATAGAAAACTGGTTCCTCCCCAGGCAAACATTCATGCAAAAATTAATATTGACAATTTCAGAGGAATGATTGAAAGAGCATCAATCATTATAAACTATGATGATCCTAAAATTCCTGTAATCTTAAAACTCAAAAATTCTGAAATAACAGTTGAATGTATTTCAAAAATGGGTAATTTCTGTGAAAAAACAGAAGTGGATAAATTTGGTGATGATTTAAGAATTGGTGTAAATTCAAAACTTATTTTAAATGCTTTAAAATGTATTGAACATGAATATGCAAACTTTGAATTTACAAATATGAGAGGACCATTTGTTATTAAACCTTTAGAGGGAGATTCATATCTCTATATGGTTCTTCCAATGGAACTTAAAAATAAAAACTGATAATATATTAGTGGTGAAAACATATGAATGAAATTAAAATTACAACAGAATATATAAAACTTGACCAACTCATAAAATTTGCAGGACTCTCCTTTGACGGTGCAGAAGCAAAAGACATGATAAAATCCGGAATAGTATCTGTAAATGGTGAAAAAGAAGACAGACGCGGAAGAAAAATATATCCGGAAGATGTTGTTTTAATTGAATTTGAAGATGAAGATTTTTCAATGAAGGTTATAAAATGAATATAAAAAATTTATATCTTACAAATTTCAGAAATTATGAAAATGAAAAAATTGAATTTTCTCCAAAAACCAATATAATATATGGAAAAAACGGTCAGGGAAAAACTAATATAATAGAGGCAATCTATTATTTTCAAAGCGGTAAATCCTTTCGATCTGTAAGAGAAAATGAAATTATTAAATTTGGAAAAACATTTTCTAAAATAGAAGCAGAATTTGAAAAGTCAGGAAGCTGTGATTCTTCATATATATTTGTTTCCGATAAAAAAAGCATTAAGCTAAAGGGAATACAGATAGAAAAATTAAGTGAACTTGTGGGAGAATATTCAATGGTAATATTCACTCCCGACTATCTTTCTTTAATAAAAGAAGGACCGGGAGAGAGAAGAAAATTTTTAGATTCATTCATAAGTCAGATAAAACCATCATATTTCAAAAATCTCATAAATTTTTACAGGGTTTTGAAACAAAGAAACAATCTTTTGAAAAAAGGATTAAAAAATATAGATGAAACCATGGACATATGGGAAGAAAAGCTGGCATCTTTGGGTGTGGAAATATGTGACATGAGAGAAAAAGCAATAGAAAAAATAAATGAAACCGTAAATTTAATAGGAAAAGAAGAAGTTACGGAATTTATTAAATTAAAATATTCTCCAAGTATAAGAGGAGATTTTAAAAATATTGAAAATTATAAAAAAGAGCTGAAAAATTCAAGACAAAGAGACATAGAAAAAGGAATGACTCAAATAGGTCCTCACAGAGACGATTTTGAAATATTTATGAATGATATTAACATAAAAAAATTCGGGTCTCAGGGACAGATGAGAAGCTGTGTTTTGAAACTTAAACTATCAGAATGTGAAATAATAAAAGAAAAATCAGGAGAAGAACCAATTCTTCTTCTTGATGATATTTTAAGTGAGCTTGACATTGAAAGAAGAAAGTTTTTTATTGAAAAAATAAAAGATAAGCAGGTTATAATTACCTGCACAGACAAAGAAGATTATTTTGATGATGAATGTTTTGTATTTAAAATAGAAAACGGAAAAGTCATAAAAGAAAATTAAGAGGTGAGAAAATGTATATTCATCTCGGTGGAGATATAGAGGTCAGAAAAAAAACAATAGTTGCAATTTTTGATCTTGATAATACTTCCACATCAAAAATAACAAAAGAATTTTTGAATAATGCATCAAAAAATAATGTGGTAATAAATGTGAGTGAGGAAGATTTGCCAAGGTCATATATATTGACAGAGGAAAAAGGAAAACAAACTCTCTACATTTCTCCCATATCATCACAAACACTATTTAAAAGAGCAAATATATTTGATTTGAAATAATGAAAGGAAAAATATTATGGCAGAAAATATGAATAACAATTATGACGAAAATCAAATACAAATACTGGAAGGACTGGAAGCTGTAAGAAAAAGACCGGGTATGTATATAGGTTCTACATCAATTCGCGGTCTTCATCATCTTGTGTATGAAATTGTGGATAACTCCATTGACGAAGCATTGGCAGGCTATTGTACACAGATTGATGTAATATTAAATGAAGATGATTCAGTAACAGTAAAAGATAACGGAAGAGGTATTCCCCATGGTATTCATCCAAAAATGGGAATATCTACTATTGATGTAATTTTCACCGTTCTTCATGCCGGAGGAAAATTCGGCGGTGGAGGATATAAAGTATCCGGAGGTCTTCACGGTGTTGGTGCATCTGTTGTTAATGCTCTTTCAACAAAACTTGAAGTAAAGGTTTGTGATGGTGAAAACATCTGGCATCAGGTGTATAATAAAGGTGTTCCTCAAGGAGAGGTAAAGACAATTGGAAAGACAACAGAAACAGGAACAGAGGTAACATTCTGGGCAGATGGAGAAATTTTTGAAGAAACAAAATATGAATATGATGTACTTTTAAAGAGACTTCGTGAACAAGCCTTTTTGAACGGCGGCATAAAAATTAAATTTACAGACAAAAGAGGAGAAGAAGAAGTATCAGAACTTCTTCACTATGAAGGAGGTATCAAAAACTTCGTATCCTATCTTTTCAACGACAAAAAATCAAGAAAAGAAACATTGGAAACAATTCATGAAGATGTAATTTATGTAAGCGGAGAGAAAAACGGCTCTGTTGCAGAAGTTGCACTTTCATGGTATACAGGATATGATGAAGTAATAGAATCTTTTGCAAATAACATTTCAACAACAGAAGGCGGAACTCACGAAACAGGCTTCAAAGCAGCTCTCACAAAAGTTTTGGTAGACTATGCAAGAGGCCACAAACTTATGAAAGATGATGAAGAACTGACCGGTGAAGATGCAAGAGAAGGACTCATTGCCGTAATTTCCGTAAAATTGGAAGAACCCCAGTTTGAAGGACAGACAAAGACAAAACTTGGAAATTCAGAAATCAGAGGACTTGTGGAAAACATGGTAAGAGAAAAACTTACCAATGTGTTTGAAGAAAATCCCCAGATTGCAAGAGGAATAATAGAAAAAGCACTTCAGGCATCAAGAGCAAGAATTGCTGCAAGAAAAGCAAGAGAAGCAAACAGAAAAACACCACTAGGATCGAGTTCACTTCCCGGTAAACTTACAGATTGTATTGTTAAAGACCCCACAAAGACTGAAATATACATAGTCGAAGGAGATTCAGCGGGAGGCAGTGCAAAAAGCGGAAGAGATTCAAAATATCAGGCAATACTTCCTCTTTGGGGAAAAATGCTTAACGTTGAAAAAGCAAGAGCAGATAAAGTTTACGGAAATGATAAATTAACACCTGTAATCCAGGCACTTGGAACCGGAATTGCAGGGGAATTCAACATTGAAAAATTGAGATATGATAAAGTTATAATAATGGCCGATGCCGACGTTGACGGATCTCACATTCAGACACTTCTTTTAACATTTTTCTTCAGATTTATGAAACCCCTTGTTGAAACAGGACACATATATCTTGCAAAACCACCTCTGTATAAACTCACAAGAGGAAAGAAATCTCACGTTGCTTTCAGCGATGAAGAAAGAGACAGAATCAGCGAAGAATTAAAAGACGGAGATTTGAATGCAAAAGTAGACATCAGCCGCTACAAAGGTCTTGGAGAAATGGATCCTGATGAACTTTGGGAAACAACAATGGATCCTAAAAACAGAATACTTTTGAAAGTTACACTTGAAGATGCTGAAAAAGCAGACCAGATTTTCAGCATACTTATGGGTGATGAGGTAGAACCAAGAAGAATATTTATAGAAGAAAACGCCCAGTATGTAACAAATCTTGACGTATAATGGAGGAAATGAGAAATGGCTAAAAGCAAAAAGTATGAAGATTCTCATTTTGAAGAATATTTTGACACTCAAAAAATTGTTGATGTGGATATAGAAAAGAGAATGAGAGAAGCATTCATTGACTATGCAATGAGTGTTATAGTTTCCCGTGCTCTTCCTGATGTAAGAGACGGTCTGAAACCTGTTCACAGAAGAATTCTCTATTCAATGTATGAAGAACATTTAACATATGACAAACCATATTTTAAATCCGCTACAACCGTAGGTAACGTTATCGGTAGATATCATCCTCATGGTGATGCATCCGTATATGATGCACTTGTAAGACTTGCCCAGGATTTTTCTATGAGATATCAACTTATAGACGGTCACGGAAACTTTGGTTCAGTTGATGGCGACCCTCCGGCTGCATACCGTTATACGGAAGCAAGAATGAGCAAACTTTCAAATGTGATGCTGGAAAATATTGATAAGAACACAGTTGACTTTGCTCCAAACTTTGATGAAAAAAGAAAAGAACCCCTTGTTCTTCCCACAAGAATACCCACACTTTTAATAAACGGAAGTTCAGGTATTGCCGTTGGTATGGCAACAAACATTCCTCCACACAACCTTACAGAAGTGCTGGAAGGTGTAATTGCACAGATAGATGACCCTGAAATTACAGTTGAAGAACTTATGGAATACATAAAAGGTCCCGATTTCCCCACAAAAGCATCAATTATGGGTAAATCAGGAATCAGAAGTGCATATTCCACAGGTAAGGGTAAAATCATAATCAGAGCAAAAACTGAAATTGAAGAAAGAAAAGACGGAACATCTTCCATTATCATCACAGAACTCCCCTATCAGGTCAACAAAAAACTCCTTGTTGAATCTATTGCGGAAATGGTGAAGGAAAAGAGAATTGAAGGTCTTTCCGACATTGAAGACCATTCATCTGACCGTGTTGGTATAAGACTTGAAATATCACTCAAAAGAGATGCTAATCCCCAGGTCGTTTTAAATCAACTCTTCAAATTTACTCGTCTTCAGGACAGTTTCTCAATTAATATGCTTGCCATAAAAGACGGCAAACCAAAAACAATGGGACTCAAAGAAATTTTGGATCAGTTCATAAAGTTCCAGGAAGAAATTGTTACAAGAAGAACAAAATATGACCTTGAAAAAGCAGAAGCAAGAATGCACATTCTGGAAGGATTAAGAATTGCTCTTGCAAATATTGATGAAATAATCACCATTATCAGAAATTCATATGATGATGCAAAAGAAAGACTTATGGAAAGATTTTCCATGAGTGACATTCAGGCACAGAGTGTTTTGGATATGCGTCTTGGACAACTCCAGAAACTCAATGGAGAAAAAATAGAAGATGAATATAATGAACTTCTTGAAAAATGTGAATTTTACAGACTTCTTTTGTCAGACCATGGAAAACTCATGGAAAAAATTAAGGAAGAACTCACAGAAATCAAAGATAAATATGGTGATGAAAGACTCACAAAGCTTGAGCCTGCCATTGACTTTATTGATGATGAAGACCTTATTGAAAAAGAAAACTGTGTTATCACAATGACACACTATGGCTACATCAAAAGAATTCCTGCCGACACCTACAAGGTTCAGCACAGAGGAGGCAGAGGAATTTCAGGTCTTGCCACAAGAGAAGAAGATTTTGTTGAAACAATTTTCACCGCATCTTCTCATGATTACATTCTTTTCTTCACAAATATGGGAAGAATGTATAAGATGAAAGGTTACAGAATCCCCGAATCTTCAAGACAGGCAAAAGGAACAGCAATTGTAAATCTTCTTCCCCTTGAAAAAGATGAAAAAATTACTGCAACAATTCCGATTTCCGAATTTGAAAAAGATAAGTATCTTTCAATGATAACCAAAAACGGCTTTGTTAAAAAGACAAGCCTTGAAGAATATGACACCAACAGAAAAGGCGGTATCATTGCAATTGGTCTTCGTGAAGGTGATGAACTCATAAAAGTTGTTCTCACAGAAGATGGTCACAATATTATCCTTGCAACCAAAAACGGAATGTGCATCAAGTTTGCACAATCAGATGTTCGTCCCATGGGCAGAGGTGCAACAGGTGTAACAGGTATCAAATTAAAAGATGGTGACTATGTTATCGGCGGAAGTGTCTGCGATGATGACTGTTCTGTACTTTCTGTTTCAGAAAACGGCTACGGTAAAAAGACAGATATCAAAGAATTCAAATGTCAGGCAAGAGCAGGTAAAGGTGTTACAGGCTATAACATCACAGAAAAAACAGGTCCTCTTGCAGGTATGGTTATTGTCAAAGAATCAGATGATTTGATGAGCATAACATCAGATGGTATCATCATCAGAATGTCCACAGATGAAATCAGCACATTCGGAAGAGTGACACAAGGCGTAAGAGTTATGAAAATTGCAGAAGGTGTGAAAGTTGTGTCTGTTGCATCAACCAAAAAGGAAGATGAAGAAGAAACAACAGAAGAAAATGCACCAAACAATGAAACAGCAGAAATAAAAACAGAAGAATAATATCCTTCATTCAAAAAAAAGGCAGAATCTTTAATTGTATGTAAATACAACTAATGAATCTGCTTTTTTTTCCTTTGGAATTCATATCATGACAACAAAGTTGTTATATCATTTTATTGTAAATTCCAATTTACATCATTTCCAACATCTTTTGACAAATTTTTGCATACTCTTCCAAAGACAATGTCTCTCCCCTTCTTGTGGGCTGAACATCGCAAGATATGAGGCACTCGGAAACTTTTTCTTTTGAAAGGGGAACAAGGGGACTGTTTGAAAGAGCATTCAAAAGAGTTTTTCTTCTTTGTCCGAATGCCGCTTTAATAATAGAAAAAAGCAAATTTTCATTTGTCACCTTCACTTTCTTTTCATCTCTCAAAGAAAGTTTTATCACCGTTGATGAAACTTTTGGCTGGGGTATAAAAGACGAAGGGGGAACATGGGTGATAATTTCGGGTATGGAGTGGTAGTTGACAGACAAAGTTATTGCTCCGTAGTCTTTTGTGCCTTCTTTTGCACCAAGGCGCAAAGCCACCTCTTTTTGAATCATCACGGTTATTGAGTCAATATTCAGGTTTTCTTCCAGAAGGTGCATAATGATCGGAGTGGTAATATAATATGGCAGATTTGCCACAACTTTCACCTTTTCTCCATCAAATTCATCTTCTATTATTCTTTTAAGGTCGCATTTTAACACATCTGCATTAATAATCTTCAGATTGTCAAAATCTGAAAGGTTATCTTCCAAAATGGGAACCAGAGATGAGTCAATTTCTATGCACACAACCTTTTTTGCCTTCATTAAAAGTCTTTGGGTGAGAGTTCCAAACCCCGGTCCTATTTCAATGACCGAAGTTTCAGAGTCGATTCCTGATGATGAAACAATGGATTCCAGAACATTTTCATCAATCAGAAAATTTTGTCCCAAAGATTTTGAAAAATGAAAACCGCTGCTTTCAAGTATTTCCTTGATAACTTTTACTGATGCAAGATTTTTCATTGTTTTTATCTCTTTCACATTTCTTTTTCTTCAATATTTTCAGCCACTTTGTCCAATGAATCAATCTGGAGCTGAAGTTGAGATTTTGTACGTTTTACAAAGAGAGAAACATTGTTTTTTATTTCTTCAAAACTTGAAGTGATTTTGTTTAATCTCTCTATGGCTTTGTTTATTATTTCCTGTGATTGCTGATTTGCCTGATTTATTATGGCTTCAGCTTCTTTTTTTGCAGAAGCGGAAAGTTGTTCTGCAGAACCTTGTGCCACAATGAGGGTGTTTTTCATGGTTTCTTCCATGTTTTTGTAGGTTTCAAGGAGTTTTGAAAGTTCCTTGATTTTTTCCTGGGAAGCAAGATATTCTTTATAAATAAGTTCGTATTCTATGAGAATTTCATCCTGAAATTCGTCAACTTCCTGTTTTTTGTAGCCAAAGGCAGAGCTTGAAAAAGATCTTGTCTGAATATCCAGGGGGGTTATCATTTGTGTTTCCTCCTTAAAATTTTATGCAAATTTGTTTATTTCAATATGTATTCTTCCCTTTTTTGTCACATACCCGTCCGTTTTTATGATAAACTTGCCAAAACCTCTTACAGTCAAGGTGTCACCGTCTTTTACGGGGGCAGAAACAGAGGTGGTTTCCTTATAGTTCAAAAGCACAAGTCCTCTTGATATGAGTTGTGTTGCCGCACTTCTTGATTTTTTAACAGCGGATGCCACAACCGAATCCAGGCGAAGGGAAGAAACTGTTGAATCATAGGTCACATATTCACGGTTGATTTTTATGTCTTCAAGATTTGTGCATAGTGAGCACACCACGCCGGTGTTTGAAATTTTGACGAGGTTATCTGCGATAAATGGTGCAATTTCGTCCAACGCAAAAATATATGCTCCATTGTCGCAAAGGACAATATCCCCTATCATTTCTCTTTTTATGCCAAGAGACAAAACCGTTCCCAGATAATCTCTGTGGGAAAGTTCCTTTGAGCCTTTGGACAAAACTTTGATTGCACAAATCGGATACCCGTCATAGTTTTCGCCAAAGGATGCAACCACTCTTTCGGCGTCTTCATATCCACCGAAAAAGTTTATGGGACAAACATCTTTTGGAAAATGGTTATATATGGTTTGCGCATCAATGGGAGTAAGGAATTTTGAAAAAAGGCATCTGCCGGAAAATATGGCTTTGTTATACAAGTCTTTTGCGTGGGAAATCAGGATTTTTGTTTCAGGGGAATCTGTTGGCAGAAAAAAACTTTTATCTTTTTTCATAAATCAAAATACGTCGAAAATTCCCTGGGTTTTAAGTTCGTCGCTGAAATCTCCCATTATTCCCATGGTGTTTGGAACGATTAAGAGGATTCCTGCTGAAACCTGCTGCATACTTCCGTCAAGGGCATAGACTGCTCCGCTTAAAAAATCAAAGATTTTGGATGCAATGCTCTTTTCCAGTTTTTCGAGATTCACCACAACGGGTTTTTTCTCTTTCAGATGATCCACAATTTCCGGAGCATCGTTGTAGTTCATTGGCTGCATAACCACAACTTTAAGCTGTGCTGTTGTGTTGATGTTTACAACTCTGCTTCTTCTTGGTGCAGAAGACGAGGGTGCAGAATCTTCATAGCTTCTTTTTCTTACGGGAATTGTTGCAGGTTCATTTATCGGAGTTACAACATCATCTGCTTCTTCTTCCGATATCCCTATTGTGTTTTTTACCCAATCCATAATTGAACTCATAATTTTTTCCTCCTTGGATTTTAATTTATTAGTTATCTGATTTGTTTTTCATGTTTATAGGTCTGGATTTTTTCCTATCCCCACGGGGATAGGAAAAAAAGAAACGGAATTGTCAAATCGAATGCGAAACGTTTACGGTTCGCACGATAGCCCGAAGCTGTACAAAGGTACAGCGAGGGTGAGATTTGGCAATATCAAAAAGACATATAATCAGAAAAAATCTTAAAAAGATTTTTTCTTCATATCCAACAATGATTATAAAATATACTTAAAATAACACATATTACATAATTATATTTTTGTCTTTTTGAGTTCCGGACTTTTTTTACATCCCGGTCACAAAGAGACTTCTTCCGGGGCGTATAATTGTTGCCCCACACTCAATTGCTTCCTCGTAGTCTCCGCTCATACCCATGGAAAGATGCTCCATAGAAACCCCCTCATAATTTTTCTCTTTGATTTTTTCTGACAGATTTTTAAGATTTGAAAAAACAGATTTGAGGGTTTCTTCATCTGCTCCGAGGGGTGCCATTGTCATAAGACCGAGGATGCGGACGTTTTTCATATTCTTAATTTCTTCAATGAGAGAGAAAATTTCATCGGGACTGATTCCGCTTTTGTTTTCTTCGCCCGAATTTACCTCTATGAGAATATCCATCACTTTTGAAAGTTTTTCACATTTTGAATTGATTTCTTTTGCAAGCTTCACAGAATCCACAGAGTGAATCATTGAAACCTTGTCTGCAATATATTTAACCTTATTTGTCTGAAGATGTCCTATTATGTGCCATTTCACATCTTTTCTCACATCGTCATATTTGCTCATCAGTTCCTGAACACGGTTTTCGCCGATGTCGGTTATTCCGAGAGATATAGCTTCATTAATTTCCTGTGCACTTCTTGTCTTTGTGACAGCAAGGATAAGAACATCTTTCTCATCTCTTCCCGACCTTCGGCAAGCATTTTTAACATTTTCTCTTATTTTTTCAAGATTATCTCTGATAGCCATAATTAATCACCCTTTTAATTCTTTTTTTCCGCTGACGATGATTTCGTCATACAAAAGCAGGGGATTGATCCCTGTGTTGTTCATCTTTACAATTGCTTTCTCTTTGTCTTTATATATAATTTCAATGTTTCTGAATTTTACCGTTGACTCTGTACGCACATATACCCCGGGTTTTGAATCAATTACTCTTATTGCCTTTATGGGCACAAGAAGCCCTTCATAGGATTCGGTTACAACCGTGAGGGAAACAAATCTGTTTGCAAGGGCATACTCGCTGTGAGATATTGATGAGAAGGAAAGAACGTATCTTCCGTTAAGTCCCGGAGATATATATTCAAGTGTTGCTTTGATTTCCTTGTTTTCCCCTCCGAATCTCAAAATAACCGAAGAACCTTCTTTGAATTTCTTTGCGGTTTTTGCGTCGGTGCACACACTAACCCACCATTTGGAGTTGTCACAGATTTTGTATACAACCCCTTCTTTGAGAGCATCTTTTGAAGAATGTTCTTTTTTCATTATCTTGTCAAAATCGGACACAGTCATTGAAAGGGGAAGGTCGGGGGTGAGAACAGATTCATAACCATCCAGGGATGTTGTGAAAACCCCGTGGCTTTCGGCAAGAATTTCACGGGTCTTTCCGCGGTAGCGTTTCATGATGGTAATTTTTTTTGATTCAAGGCTTTCTTTTGTTTCCATTGTTTTGCCCGTATCGGAAGAAGCTGTTGATTTTCTCACAAGAAGAAGGTTCATATCTTCCTTAAGAGATGCAATTTTTCTCATGTCTCTTTTTTGGGCAGTATCAAAAAGGAGAGAAAAGTTGCTGTCAATTTCTTCATCAATTTTCTTTTCATCAATTTCCATTGCATTCATGTCATCGGGAGATGTTTCTATTTCGGCAAGTTTGCGGTTGATGTCTGAAAGTTGTTTCTTTGTATCATCATCAATGGATGAATCATAGTGAATGGCAACAAGCTTTCCTTTTGCCACCATTTCGCCCTCGGTAACTGCCGGATCAAGCACTCCCATTTCTGTTATGCCGGATTCTCTGGCGGTAACAAGAGTTTCGCTTCTTGTGATAACCCCGTCAAATGAATATGATGTTTCAATTTCTTCAAGTTGGGCAACAACTGTTTCGCTTGGAGATGTAATCATATTCACAAGATTATATATAATAAATATCAGTCCTGCAAGAATCAGGATTTTCGGAAACCATTTTTTCATCATATCACCTGTAACCTAAATATATAAATCAACAAGTCTGAAATCAGACAAAATTCTTTTCTTCTAAAATCTTCATTGCTTCCTTTTCGCCGTCGGGTGTGGCTGAAAGATTTATCCAGTTCACTTCAGGATTTCTTCCAAACCATGTGAGCTGTCTTTTGGCATATCTTCTCGAATCTCTTTTTAAGATTCGGACAGCTTCGGAAAGAGTGGCTTTTCCTTTGATGTACCAGATGAGTTCTTTGTAGCCGAGAGCCTGCATGCTTGTGTGATTTTGGCCAAGGCCTGAATTGTAGAGATTCATAACCTCATCCATAAGTCCTGCTTCCATCATAAGGTCAACTCTTTTGTCGATTCTTTCATAAAGCTCCTCCCTTTCTCTTGTAAGACCGATATACACATAGTCGTAGGGAGAGGGTTTTTCTTTTGTTTTTTCGTTGTGCACAGAAATTGGTTCGCCTGTGAGGGTGTAATATTCAATGGCGCGGATAACTCTTTTGATGTTGTTGGGGTGAATGGAGCGGGCACTTTCCGGGTCGACCTTGGCAAGTCTTTCGTGAAGAGACACAGCTCCGTGATTTTTTGCAAATTCTTCAAGTTCCCGTCTTAAATCAGGGTCTTTTTCCCCCTCTTCGGAAAAGTCAATATCTCTTATGAATGAATCCACATAGAGACCTGTTCCGCCCACAAGAATTACGCTTTTCCCTTTTTTGAAAACATCTTCTGCAACCTTTTTGGCATCTTTGCAATAGTCCGAAACCGAATAGGATTCAAAAGGAGAAACAATGTCTATCATGTGATGAGGCACGTTTTGCATTTCTTCTTTTGTAACCTTTGCAGTTCCGATATCCATGCCTTTATAAATCTGCATAGAGTCAGAGGATATTATCTCTGCACCGATTCTTTTTGCAATTTTCACAGAAAGGTCGGTTTTTCCGCAACCTGTGGGGCCTGTAATAACCAATACTTTATTCATAGTCTATCTACACTCTTTTAAACTGTTTTTCCATTTCATATTCACTCATTGAAATGCATATGGGTCTGCCGTGGGGGCAGGTGTTTATATAGTCCAGGGAAATAATCTTTTCCGAGAGACTTTCCATCTCTTTTCTTGTGAGAATCTGATTCCCCTTTATTGCCCGTTTGCACGCCATTGTATGAAGAACATCTTCAAGCAATGTTTTTGTGATATTGGCGCATCCTTTTTCTAAAAGGGCGAGAATTTCTCTGAATGTATCTCCCGGATTGGAATCTTGCAAAATTGCAGGAACACTTCTTATGAGAACTGTGTTTTCGCCAAACCTTTCAAGTTCAAAACCGAGAGATGTGAAAAACTCTTCTTTTTCCCAAACAAGGGGAAAAGTGATTGGGTCAAGATTGACAGTTTCGCCAATTAAAAGATTTTGGGAATATATTTCCTTTGATTCATAATCTTTCAAAAGGTCTTCAAAGAAAAGTCTTTCCTGGGCGGCGTGCTGGTCAATTATGAGAAGTTTTTTGTCCATCTGAACCAGAATGTATGTTGCAAAGACCTGACCGATGACGGAAAAATCAACACCTGCAATTTTTTGTGGTGGTGATTGTTTTTCTTTTTGAAAATCCGCGGCAGAGTCTGTGGCATCTTCTTTTTTTGAGATGGTGTCCGCATCTTTTACGGAAACATCCTTTGATGTTTCCACAAATTCCCCAAAGGTGTTTTCTTTTTTACCAAATTGCATATCTTCCCTAAATTCTTGAGGTTTCACATCAGCAAGGGGGTCGTTTTGGGGATTTTCGCCCATGTCTTTCCCGTCGGAAGATGGAATTGCTTCTTTTTTTATCATGGGAGAGTCTTCATTTTTGCTGACGGGAGAATTTCTTAAAAGTCCGGGAATTTTGCCCGAGAAGAAAACATTGTTTTTTATGTGATCTGAAATGTCCTCAATTTTGTCCCGGGTATCGACTTCACATTTTGGCTTTTCAGGCTGTGGGTCTGAAAGCTTTTCAAAATGATTCTGATGCTTTGTTGAGGGTTGTTCTTTTCTGATATCCTCGCTGACGTCTTGGGGACTTTTGTAGAAAGAGTCCCTCAAAAGGTTTATGTCAATTTGTGTTGCTTTGTTTTTTTCTTTTATAATTTCTTCACGTATTTTTTCCTGTGCTCTGTCTTTTGAGAGAGAAACATCGGGGATGTGCTTTTGTGAAGTCAGGGCATTTTTAACAGCCCAATATATGCTGTGATAAACTTTTTTGTCATCGGAAAAACGGACTTCGATTTTTGTGGGGTGAACATTAACGTCAACAAAATTCCCCGAAACATTTATATTAAGAATTGCCATGGGGAATTTTCCCGACATGAGAAAATTCTGAAAAGCCTCCCCAAGTGAAGCACTAATAATTTTTGAGGTTATATATCGGGAGTTTATGAAAAAAACCTGACCTCGTCTGTCTTTGCGGCTGACTTCCTGATCTCCGATAAACCCCGTGACAGAAATGCCTTCGTCTGAATATTCAACGGGAATCATGTGGGACGGAAAATCTTTTCCGTATACAGAATATATGGCACTCAAAAGTTTTGAATCACCCCGGGATGACGAAACCTGTTTTCCGTTTGAAATGAGTTTTATCTTAACTTCCGGATGGGACAAAATCAGTTTTGATACTGCATCTGTCACATATCCGGACTCTGTTTTGTCACTTTTTAAAAATTTCATTCTTGCAGGCGTGTTGAAAAACAAATCTCTCACAATGATAGTTGTTCCGTCAGAACATCCTGCATCGTCTTTTGAAATAACTTCTCCCCCTTCAATTGAAAGGCAGATGCCAAAATCACACTCTTTTGTTTTTGTGAAAAGATCCACTCTTGAAACAGCGGCAATACTTGCCAGAGCTTCACCACGAAAGCCGAGGGTGTAGATGGCGTTCAGATCTTCTTCGGTTTTGATTTTGCTTGTGGCATGACGAAGAAAAGCGGTCTCTGCCTCGTCAGGGGCAATTCCGCATCCGTCATCTGTTACACGGATGTATGTCATACCGCCGTTTTTGATTTCAACGGTAACGGATTTTGCACCGGCATCAATAGAGTTTTCCACAAGCTCTTTGACCACAGATGCAGGTCTTTCGACCACTTCACCTGCGGCTATCATATTTGCTATTGTTTGGGGAAGTACGTTAATTTTCATCAGTTTTCACTAACCTTTTTCTGTAGGTTGTACAGCTCATTGAGAGCTTCTATGGGTGTGAGGGTTGAAACGTCAAGGGTGAGAAGTCTATCCTTAACCTCTTTTAATGAGTCTGAAACTTCATCTTCTATTTTGCAAATTGTGCCGGAAGTTGAAACGGAAATTTCTTTCTTTTCTCCCGATTCCACAGATTCCAGAACCTGTTTTGCACGTTGGATAACTTCTGTGGGTAGTCCTGCAAGGAGGGCAACCTGAATACCAAAGCTGTCATCTGTTCCGCCCTTTATAATCTTTCGGAGGAAAGTAATATCGTCGCCTCTTTTTTTCACGGCAACAGAATAGTTTTTAACACCGTCTTGTGTGCCTTCGAGGCTTGTGAGTTCGTGATAGTGAGTTGCAAAAAGA
Organism: Clostridia bacterium; assembly: GCA_045654685.1. Classification (GTDB taxonomy): domain Bacteria; phylum Bacillota; class Clostridia; order UMGS1810; family UMGS1810; genus RGIG1828. The sequence goes on from JAZONV010000082.1 coordinate 17,446, forward strand.
GTTTTTGCTCCCACCTTTTCTTTGTCGGAAATATACTCTGCCACCGCCCATGCAATGGAAAGACCGACAAAGGTTGATGTTCCTCTGCCGATTTCATCCAAAATTACAAGGCTTTTTGATGTGGCATTTGAAAGAATGTGGGCAACTTCGTTCATTTCTACCATGAAGGTACTCTGACCCGATGCCAGGTCATCAGATGCTCCCACTCTTGTGAATACGGCATCAACAACTCCCACATGGCAGGAAGATGCAGGAACAAAGGAACCGATTTGAGCCATTATGACAATAAGGGCAGTTTGTCTCATATATGTTGACTTTCCTGCCATGTTTGGTCCTGTGATAACGGAGAATCTTGAGGATTCAGAGTCCAGATATGTGTCATTTGGCACAAAGAGTGCATCTTTAAGACTTGCTTCAACCACCGGGTGTCTGCCGTCTTTTATGTCTATTATGTCACTTGTATCAACAGTTGGTTTCACATAACCTCTTTGCTCTGCCACGTGGGCAAGAGAGCAAAGGGCATCGGTTACGGAAACAAGTTTTGCATCCTGCTGAAGTGTTGTAAGCAGTTTTAATATTTCTTGTTTTATTGCAAGGAAATTTTCATATTCAAGCGCATTGACCTTTTCCCTTGCATTTAAAATTCTTGATTCAAGGTCTTTCAATTCCTGGGTGATGAATCTTTCAGCACCCACAAGAGTCTGTTTTCTTATATAGGTTTCGGGCACTTTGTCAAGATTGGATTTTGAAACTTCAATATAGTATCCGAAAACTCGGTTGTATGCGACCTTAAGGTTTTTGATGCCTGTGTTTTCTCTTTCCACAGACTCAATACGGGCAATATATGAAGTTCCGTTATTGAGCATATCTTTTGTGCGGTCAAGTTCTTTGTCAAATCCCTCTTTTATCATTCCCCCCTCTTTTACGGTTACGGGCGGGTCATCTGTGAGAGCCATTCTCAAAAGGGAACGAAGGGAATCGCAGGTGTCTATTCCCTGATATATCATGCCGAGAAAATCGGACTTTGCATCTTTAAGAACTTTTTTTATGGGAACAATGTTGTCAAGACTTTGACGCAGAGACACAAAATCTCTTGCATTGCACGAACCATACACAATTCTTGAAAGAATTCTTTCAATGTCATACACATTCTTCATGGCATCCATGATTTCTTCTCTCATGGGCGCAGAGTCAAAAAGTTCTTCAACCGCATCACTTCGAAGGGCAATTCTTTCGGGACTTACAAGAGGACGGTCAAGCCAAGCTTTCAGTCTTCTTGCACCCATAGCTGTTTTTGTGCGATCGAGGATTCCTAAAAGAGAGCCTCTTTTTTCTTTGTCTCTCATGGTTTCTGTAAGTTCAAGGTTTCTGAAAGATGATGCATCTATGATGAGGTGATGGGAATCATTGCAGAATGTGAAGCTGTTAAGATGAGTCAGGCTGATTTTCTGGGTTTCAAAAAGATATGCCAGAAGTCCGCCAAGAGCCCTCACACAGGCGTTTTTGTCACCGAGGCCAAGCTGGTCGATGGTTTTTGGAGCAAACTGACGATTGATGTTTTCAATTGCTTTTTCGTTGTCATAGTAGCTTTCTTCAATGATTCCGTCATAGAAATGATGAAGTCTTTTTGAATCCAGAACATTTTTGAAATGTCCAATTCCGCCACGGTTCAAAAGTACCTCCGAGGGTTTGAATGTGGCGATAAGATTTATGACGGAACTTTCAAGATATTCATTGCTGCCCTGGGCACCATAGGTTTCGCCTGTTGTTACATCAGCAAATGCGATTCCGTAGGTGTTTTCATCAACCCATATGCATGCAAGAAAGTTGTTGTCTGAAGTGATGGCATCTGTCTGTGCGCCAACTGTTCCGGGGGTGACAACTCTTATGACATCCCTTTTTACAATTCCTTTTGCATCTTTCGGGTCTTCAACCTGTTCGCAAATTGCAACCTTGTAGCCGTTTTTGATGAGTTTTGTTATATACCCTTGGGCAGAGTGGAAGGGAACTCCACACATTGGTGCACGCTCGGGAAGTCCGCAGTCTTTTCCCGTGAGGGTGATTTCAAGAACTGTGGAAGCGGTTATGGCATCATCAAAGAACATCTCGTAAAAGTCTCCGAGACGGAAAAACAATATGCAATCTTTGTATTCTTCTTTTATCTCCAGATACTGTCGCATCATGGGAGTGAGTTCGCCTTTTTTCATTTGTGTCACCTCATAAAACTTCACTTGACCGACAGGTCAAACTTCATTTTTATGAAAGGGGCTCCCCCTTTCAATCCCCCTTTTCCCTGATTTTCTTTGGCTACTCATCCGACAAAATCAGATTCGCTCATAATGTCGCCTGCGGCTCCTATTCGCTTTACCTCTGATTTTATCATCTTCGTTTTACGCCAAAAGAAAATAGGGGAAACAATACCTCCCCACAGCTTTATACGTAACCCACACAAAAATGCTGATGGGGAAGGTATGAATAAAAAATCAATTCAAACTTGCCATAGCAAGTTTGCACCATAATTATGCGAAGCATAACTTCACTATCCGAAGGATAACTTCATTTTTGCGAAGCAAAAACTTCACTTGACCGAAAGGTCAAACTTCATTTTTATGAAAGGGGGATCCCCTTTCACAAAAAAGATTTTTCCCTTTCACAAAAATAATTTTAGTGACAACCCGAACAACCGGAGCAGTTTCCGGCGCATCCCGATTCGGTTCCGCCTTTTACGAAATATCCGATAATGGAGTTAACCTGTTCAATCATTTTTGCAAAGGTCTGGCTTGCATCAAGGTATGCTTTGATGTTGTCATTTTTGCAGATTTTTTCAAATTCTGCCTGAGCTTCTTCTTTGAGCTTTGTGAGTTCTTCTTTTGAAATGTCGGGAACCATTGCTCTTTGCTGAATGTCTTGCTGTTTGTTGGAATAGTCCATCATAATCTGCATTGCTTCTTTATCTGCCATGTGTGCAGCTTCTGCTTCTTTGAGGTCGGCGAACTGCTGACTTTTTGAAATCATAATTCCAAGTTCTTTTGCTTTTTCAAGTATTTTTTCCATTTTGTTCATTTCCTTTCAAATGTGGTTATATATTATCTGATATCAGATTTGTTATTCTTGTATTTCGCCAATGAGCGACCAGGTGCGAACATCGGTGATTTTAACTTTGACAAATTTTCCGATGCATGAGGTGTCGCCTTTGAAGTTGACAATTTTTCCACCCTCTGTTCTGCCTGTCAGAGTGGATGAGTCGGTTTTGCTTTCGCCTTCTGCCAAAACCGTAAGGGTTTTTCCAAGGAGAGCCTTGTTTTTTTCGAGAGAAATTTCGTCCTGAACTTCCAAAAGACGATTGAAACATTCTTTCTTTTCATCCTCTGTCAAAACATCATCCCATGTGGAAGCAGGAGTACCGGGACGTTTTGAATATATGAAAGAAAAGATTGTGTCATATCTCACCTTTCTCAAAACATCCAGAGTGTCTTCAAATTCTTCTTTTGTTTCTCCGGGAAAGCCTACAATGATATCTGTTGTAAGAGTGATATCAGGCATGGCCTTTTTGACCTTTTCTATTTTTTTAAGATATTCTTCTTTTGTATATTTTCTGTTCATAGAATCAAGTACACGGGAGTTCCCTGCCTGAACGGGAAGGTGAAGCTGTTTGCATATCTTGTCTTCTTTTGCCATTGTTTCTATGAGTTTGTCCGAGATGTCTTTAGGGTGGCTTGTCATAAAACGGATTCTTTCAATGCCCTCAATTTTGCACACGTCCGAGAGAAGGTCTGCAAAGGAATAGTCCTCATACAGGTCTTTTCCGTAGGAATTGACATTTTGTCCAAGAAGTGTGATTTCCTTATACCCTTCTTTTGCAAGGATTTCAACCTCTCCTATGACTGCTTCTTTTGTACGGCTTCTTTCTCTGCCTCTCACATATGGCACAATGCAGTAGGAACAAAAGTTATTGCAACCATACATAACGGAAACCCACGCAAGGGGCGGCTCGGATCTTTTTACGGGATAGCCTTCTGCAATTGAACCATCTGTGTCTTTAACATCAATCACTCGTTTTTCTCCCAAAACTTCCATAAACAAAGACGGGAAATAGTAGAGAGAATGAGTTCCGAAAACAAGGTCTATGTGTTTGTATTTTTTTCTGATTTCGTCTGCATTTGCTTTTTGTTGCATCATGCATCCGCAAACACCGATTATGAGATTGGGCTCTTTGGATTTTCTGTGCTTCAGGGCACCAAGATTTCCAAAAACTTTAAGTTCCGCGCCTTCTCTCACGGCGCAGGTGTTGAAAATTATCACATCTGCATCATCTTTTGAAATTGCTTTTTCATATCCCATTTCTTCAAGCATGCCCATGATGATTTCCGAATCGCTGACATTTTGTTGACAACCATAGGTTTCAACATAGGCTTTTTTTCTTGTTCCTTCATCTGAAAATCGTTTTTCATTTAGAATGCGAATTTGAGTTATAATTTGTTTTTGTTCTTCAACTGTCTTTGGGTCTAAAATCCTCTGCTTTTTTTCTGACATTTCTTTAGAAAAACTCCTTTCTGTTACGGATTGCAAGAGAGCAATTTTTGTGTTTTTGAAGTAAGCTTTGACGGGCAATAATAACCCACCTTACTTATCATACTATAATAACATATTTTAATGAAAAAGTAAAGGTTTTTGATGCATACCTATAACTTTATTTTCTGTGGAATAATTTTTTTGTTGAGATTAGAAAGAAAAACCGGTCTTATACCATTTAAATCGCAAAAAATAAGAAACAATGTCTTATTTGGCACTGTTTCTATACTCATTAATTATTTTTATATGCTTTAATAATAATTCCTTTTCATTAGGTGTAAATGTTTCTGTTAATTCTTCAACTTTTTTTATAAAATGATTGTTCCCTGACTTGCTATTCAAATCCCCAAATAGTAAATTGTCAGTTGAAATTTCAAGAATATTTGCAATCTTAACTAACGTTTCAAGAGATGGTATTCCTTTTGCTCTTTCTATTTGTCCTATAAAAGTTGTTGAAATATCAAGTTTCTCTGCTAACTGCTCCAATGTATATTTCTTCTCTTTCCTTTGTTGTCTTATTTTTCTCCCTAATAACTCATAGTTCAAATCATTAACACCTACCTTTATTTAAGTTTATCATTTTAAAGGTAGTATTAACAGAATATAGAATCTTAAAACATTAACTATAATCTTTATTTTATGTTGACATAATACTTAGAAATATGATAAAATATGTCAAAAGAAAGAAATTGGAGGAAACAAAATGGGAGTAAATGTAAAATGTCCAAAATGCGGTAGTACTAAAGTTCAATTATCAAACGAAATGAGCAAACATGGTTGCCTTTGGACTGTATTGTTTGGTATATACTATTTCATTTGGATAATGATTAAATGGTGTATAGGATTAATGCTTTTCATTTGTTATGATTGGTGGATGGCAATTGTAAAGAAATCTTCCGGAAAAGGTCATGTTTGGCAATCAAAAAGATGGTTTTCAAATAGAAGAAGAATATTCTTCTGTCATGACTGTGGTCATAACTTTAGGGCTTAACGATTACCGACACTTTTGACCGTTTTATCTCTTTATGCATATTAATTTTTCTAAAAACCTCTATTTTTTAGGGGATGAAATGAATAAAAAAGTGTGGTTGGAAAATCTTCGGCATTTTTTCGACACTTTTCAACAAACACTTTTATGTGAAGTTTTTCAAAAGTAGTTGACAAAATAGATTTTATTCAGTATAATGAATATAGAAAAAGGCAAGACCTCAAACGGTTATGCCAAATAAATGTCGTTTATAAAAAATAACGCACTACTTGGCGGTGGGCGTTATTTTTTTATGGTTATAATAAGCACAATTAATGTGATAATGTATATCATTATGTACACATATTCCATAAGCTACCACCTCCTTTCAGGGAGATGATGACATAACCGCCCAGCTTTTACACTGTTTTCAGTCTTACCTTTTGTCGGATTTCTCCAACAAAGGTATTATATAACATATTTTATATTATTTCAACATCTTTTTACAAAAAGTCAAATGTATTATATAAAAAAGAACAAGAGGTTTTATAAAACTTTTGGTAGGTTTTATAAAACCTCTGATTTTGTTTATATAGTGCATAACTTTGCAACACCACGAACTATGCATAAAAAGATTACAATAAGTTGGGTGCGAATTATGATTGTATAAGTTATAATGTTATATATTAGGGAGAAAGGAATGATTAACATGATACTTAATGAAATGATTTATAAGCTTAGAACAAGATCATGTTTATCGCAGGAAGAATTTGCTTCTATGTTTAATGTTTCAAGGCAATCAGTGCAAAAATGGAATTTATGGTGAAATGTTTGTTGCAGCTCTTATTTATGGAAAAGGAGATTATGGCAAATCTATTTGTATGGCAGTTGAAACGGGGTTTGATACGGATTGTAATGGTGCAACTGTGGGATCAGTTCTCGGAATGGCAAACGGTATAGAAAGTATTCCTGATTATTGGAAAAAACCAATAAAAGATACTCTTCATACATCTGTTTTTGGGGTTGGAACTGTTAAAATCTCTGACAGGGTTGAAATGACGATGAAGCATATAAAGTGATACGACATCTAAACCATTCGGCTCTTCCAAAGGGGCTGTCTCTTTAATCGTATAATGTGCATAATTGTGCGAAAAATTGCAATTTGTATCACCAATGATAATGGAAAAATGTTAGAGCGAAAGGCTTCCCCTGGAGGTGATTTCCCCGGAAGCGGGGAAAATGTCTGCGAAGCAGACAAAAGGGGGCCGTCTCTGGCAGGAAAAGCTGTCACCGTTAGGTGACTGATGAGGTGTTTCAGTAATAATAGACATCACTATTCACGCCGCTTTGTGGCTGCACCTCATCCGAGTTTTGCTTCGCAAAACCCACCTTCCCCTCATGGGGAAGGCTTTCGCTTTAGCCAAGTTTTATTAAACCGCTAAATTCCAATTTATTAGTTTATACAATTAAAGAGACATCCCTTTAGTTATTACACAGAAAAGTGGTTTGATATAATAGATGATTTTGCAGAAAGTTAAACTGCGAAAGAAAAAATTTAAAAACTAAAAGCCTCGAAGTCTGAAATCAGACTTCGAGGCTTTTGAAATATATTGCTTAAGATGTTGATTTACATAACCTTTGTAAGTGCTCAAATGTATCTTGCAAAGGCGTTGCCACTTCGATAACTCACATTTTATGTTGTGGCAAATCTTCCAAGGCTTTAAAGAAAATCTTATTTTTCAATTTTATCTTTTCCGCCCATGTAAGGAACAAGAACATCGGGAATTGTAACTGTTCCGTCTTCGTTCTGGAAGTTCTCAAGGATTGCGGCAACTGTTCTTCCGATAGCAACACCGGAGCCGTTGAGAGTGTGAACAAACTGTGCTTTGTCTTTTGGTGAATTTTTAAATTTGATGTTTGCTCTTCTTGCCTGGAAATCTTCAAAGTTTGAACATGAAGAAATTTCAACATAGCGATTATAGCTTGGCATCCACACTTCAATGTCATATTTTTTAGCAGCAGTAAATCCAAGGTCGCCAACACAGATTTTAACAACTCTGTAGGGGAGACCGAGTTTCTGGAGAACTTTTTCGGCATCTCTTGTGAGTTTTTCGAGTTCTTCATAGGATTCTTCGGGTTTTGCGAACTTTACAAGCTCAACTTTGTTGAACTGGTGCTGTCTTATGAGACCTCTTGTGTCTTTTCCTGCAGAGCCTGCTTCTGCTCTGAAACATGCTGAATATGCAACGTGTTTGATGGGGAGTTTTGCTCCGTCCAAAATGTCGTCTCTATACATGTTTGTTACGGGAACTTCAGCTGTGGGAATGAGGAAGTAGTCAGTATTGGTAACTTTGAATGCATCTTCTTCAAATTTGGGGAGCTGACCTGTACCAATCATACTTCTTCTGTGTACCATATATGGTGGGAAGATTTCGGTATAACCACTCTCTGTTGTGTGTGTGTCCAAATAGAAGTTAATAACTGCTCGCTCTAATCTTGCGCCGAGACCTTTGTAGAATGTGAATCTTGTTCCTGTAACCTTACCTGCTGTGGGAGCATCAATAATGTCAAGGTCAGCACCGATATCCCAATGTGCTTTAGGTTCAAAATCGAACTTTGTGGGTTCTGAAAAACGTCTGATTTCAACGTTGTCCTCGTCTGTATCGCCGTCGGGAACTTCGTCATTGGGAATATTGGGGATTGAATACATAATCTGCTGGATTTCTTCGTCAAGTTCTCTTACTTTTTCATCAATATCCTTGATATCTGCAGAAAGTTTCTTCATTTCTTCAAAGATGGGAGCAACGTCTTTGCCTTCTTTTTTGAGGGCAGGAATCTGCTTGCTCACTTCATTCTGCTTGGATTTCAACTGTTCAACTTCAAAAAGAAACTCTCTTCTTTTGGTATCTAAAGCCAAAAGGCCGTCAATATCAACGTTTTCTTTTCTTCTTGCAAGGGCTTTTTTTACTTTTTCTGTTTCTGTTCTGATAAGTTTAATGTCTAACATTATTAACACTTTCCTTTCAAAATGATTATAATTGATTTGTCTTATGTTTCTGAAGTTTGCCGTAAACAGGCGTTATTACTCTTTTTCAGCCAGTGTTTCATACATTACCAACTGACTTTCTGTCAGTGTGTCTGCAGTGATAGATTCAAGGATTTTGTTGCATGCTTCTCTGTTTCCTTTGTCTAATGCATCTCTTGCCTGAACAAGGGCTGTTTCATTGATTTTCTGAAGTGCGCTTGTCAATGAAACAATCTGACCGTTTTGAGTTTCTATGGTTGCATTTTGTGTGTTGATTTTGTTTGTAAGGTCAAGAACCTGTTCAGAAAGTTTTGTAACGTGACCTTGCAGACCTTCTTTTTGTTCAATATCCGAGTTTCTGCTTAAACCTGCAAAGATAATCAGTATAAGAGCAAAAGAAAACAGTATTCCGATGTATAACCACAAAAACTTTGTGTTTTGCTTCATTTTTTCATCTCCTTTTAAAAATGTTCCACGTGGAACATGAAAAACGCCCAAAATTCGATTTTAAGACGATTTTGCGTTTCGACGTAAAATCACATTGGTGGTTTTCGGTTTGTCCAACAAAACGAAATTTTAAAGGTCGTTTTTTTCGCCTTTTTCGATGATTTTTAATATTCTTTCCAAATCTTTTGCGGAATAATACTCAATCTGAATTTTTCCTTTATTATTTTTGTCAAGAATTTTCACCTTTGTACCGAGTTTTGAACTGATGCTTTTTTCGATTGTCTCAAAAGCAAGTTTAACATTTAAGTCAACTTCCTTTTTTTCTTTTACCGGTTTACTCTTTTGCTTTATGAGAGATTCAAGCTCTCTTACGCTTAAGCTGTTTTCGAAAACCTCTTTTGCAAGTTTCAAAATTTCATCTTTTGATGAAACAGAAAGAAGAACCTTTGCGTGACCAACGCTGATTTCGCCTTTTTCAACCATTGCAAGAACTTCTTCGGGAAGAGTGAGGAGTCTGAGGGCATTTGCCACATAACTTCTGCTTTTGCTCATCTTTTCGCTCACTTTTTCCTGGGTCATGCCATAGTTTGTCATGAGTTTTCTGTATCCGAGAGCTTCTTCAATGGGATTTAAGTCCTGTCTCTGAAGGTTTTCAATGAGAGCAATCTCATAGCTTTCGATTTCCTCATCTTTTTTGATTATTGCAGGAATTGTTTTCAGTCCTGCAAGCTTGGATGCACGCCATCTGCGTTCTCCTGCAATTATCTGATAGTAGTCATTTTCAGCTTTTTTAACCAAAATGGGAGATAAAACTCCATATTGCTTGATGGAATCTGCAAGTTCGGAGAGTTTATCCTGGTCAAAAGCCTTTCTCGGCTGTCCTGAGTTGGGTTCTACATCGGATATTTTGATTTCTGTTATGGAATCGGAGTCTATGGATGAGTTTTCATCGGTCAAAAGAGCATTGAGCCCCTTTCCGAGACCTTTTTTCTTTACCATTTGTCCACCTCTTTTTCTTTATATAATATTTGTTTTGTGTTTTCGTGACATATAACGCCCATATAATGGCGGTCATATATCATAAAATCACACCATTTTGCCTATTTTGAGAAGTTTTTATTTTTCTTTGCAACCTCTTTTGCAAGTTTAATGTAACATTCGCAACCTTTTGAGGTTTTGTCATAGTAATTTATAGGCTGTCCATAGCTTGGCGCCTCGCTGAGGCGTACATTACGGGGAATAACCGTTTTGTACAGCTTGTCCTTATAATATTTTTTAACTTCCTGGGCAACAAGAGTTGAAAGGTTTGTTCTCACATCAAACATTGTGAGGAGAACGCCTTCAATTTCTATTTCGGGGTTCAACTGTTTCTTAACTGTTCTCACAGTTTGAGTCAACTGACTTAATCCTTCAAGTGCATAATATTCGCATTGAATAGGCATAATCAGCGAATCAGAAGCCACGAAAGCGTTGAGAGTCAGAAGGCCGAGAGCCGGAGGACAGTCGATTATAATAAAGTCATACTGATTTTTTACGGCTTCAAGGGCATTTTTCAATAGAAATTCTCTTTTTTCCATGTCAACCATTTCAATTTCTGCCCCTGCAAGGTCAATTCCTGCAGGACAAAGAGAAAGATTTTCAAATTCTGTTTTGACAATTGCATCTTTCATAGGCATGGCATTAACCAAAACATCATATACGCTGCCTGCAACTTCTTCTTTGTCAATTCCCACGCCGCTTGTGGCGTTACCCTGGGGATCAAGGTCTATCAAAAGAACTTTTTTCTTCGATGAACCGAGGCATGATGCAAGGTTGACTGATGTGGTTGTTTTGCCAACTCCGCCTTTTTGGTTTGCAACTGATATACATTTACCCATAGTTTGCGCTCCTTTCTATAGTTGATTTCATCTTTGATGAAAAATCTGTGTGTAATTTCGGTGCAACTTGATTTTGTGAAGTTTTGAACTTCAGTTCAAAGTGAAGTTGCATACGCAGTGAAGTTTTTGCAAAGCAAAAGTGAAGTTAAGTTTGCCGCTTCGCCGTAGGCGACACTTCACTTACGAAGTAAACTTCACTATCGAAGATAACTTCGTTTGCCTGCTTGGGCAAACTTAGTTGATTTCATCTTCGATGAAATCATTATACCACATAAATGTTCCACATGGAACATTTTTTGAAAAAATTTATTTGAAAAATTCAACAAAAATCCATCTGTGTTTTAATGCAAAACGACCTAATTTAACATATGTTTGTTATTTGTAGATGTATCCTCTCGATATGTCTATTGTAAGTAGACATATCGAGACAAAAAATCTTCTCTGCGTTCCAATAAATTCGCCGGGAAAACTTTTGAAAAATTTTTGCAAATTTTTTCAAAAAAGTGTTGCAAAATCATATTAATGGTGCTATTATGTATACAAATTAGAGAGAGGATATGTAAAAGAGAATTTTTCTTTCTTTTATATATACCATCTTTGGTTAACACAATTTTATAACTCGGAGTATGAGAGGTGTTTTTATGGACGCTTTGAAGTGGTTGTGGGGTTATATTAAAAAGTACCGATGGGCAATGTTCTCTGTTATGCTTATTAATGCAGTGAATGTTGTTGCTGCTTTTGTAATCCCTATAGTTTTGGGACTTATTGTAGACGACGTTATATACGGCGGTAAAACAAGTCTCTTATTTTTTTACTCAATTTTAGCAATAGGCTCGGTGGTGCTTAAAGAAGCAATATTTCTTTTTAAGGAGTATGTGCTTGAAAACACCGCCCAGAAAGTTATCAAATCCATAAGAAAAAATCTTTATGGAAAACTTCAGTCTCTTGACTGTTCCTATTTTGACCGTACAAGGAAAGGGGATATAATGAGCAGACTCACAATGGACACAGAATCCATCAGAGTTCTCATTGACTCAACTCTTCCCTCAATCGTTTTGCAGATTATGTTTGTTGTAATCGGTGCAATTATAATGATGACAGTAAGTCCTCTTTTGACATTGCTTCTTTTGTCGGTTGCACCTTTTATCGGATTTTGTGCATATAAACTTTCAACTACTATCAGAAAAGATTTTATCAATATGAGAGAAAGCGGTGCACAGCTTAACACCGTTGTTGCGGAAAACATTTCGGGAAACCGTGTGGTTAAGGCATATGCAAGGGAAGATTATGAAATAGAAAAATTTGAAGAGAAAAATGAAGGCTACAAAAAAGCCTTCATGGGACACGTTTTCACATGGATAAAATATTTCCCGCCCATGCACTTTTTTGTGTGTCTCATTTTTATGATATTCATTCTGGCAGGGGGATGGCTTGTCCTGAATGAAACCATAACAGTTGGTCAGTTCACCATGATAAACGGATGTCTCTGGTGCATAACAGGCCCCATGGCATCTGTTGGCGGATTTATAAATCAGTTTCAGCAGTTTGTTGCGGGCACAAGAAAAATCCGTCAACTTGAAGACGAAAAGCCCATTGTATGTGACCGTGATGTTAAAAAGAGAAGCACAGGTCTTATGGGTAAAATCCAGTTTAAAAACGTGAGTTTTTCCTATGAAGGCGACAGAGTCTTAAAATACATAAACTTCACTGCAAACCCGGGTGATACAATAGCCATTGTAGGCCCCACAGGTTCAGGAAAAACCACCCTCATAAATCTTTTGTCAAGATTTTATGATCCCACTCAAGGAACAATATATCTTGATGATATAAACATAAAAAACATTGAACTTAAAACCATTCATCAAAACATTGCCTCTGCAATGCAGGATGTTTTTCTCTTTTCCGATACCATTGCCAACAACATTGCCTATGGTGCTCCCGATGCAACACTTGATGACTGCATAAGAGTTGCAAAACTTGCAAATGCCCACGACTTCATATCAAAACTTCCCGATGGCTACGACACTATGGTGGGAGAGCGCGGTGTGGGGCTTTCGGGGGGACAAAAACAGAGAATTTCTCTTGCAAGGGCACTTTTAAAAAACCCGTCAATACTGATTTTGGACGATACGACTTCTGCTCTCGATATGGAAACAGAGTTTCAGATTCAGGAGAATCTGAAAGAGGCAAAACGCACCAAAATCATAATTGCTCACAGAATTTCATCTGTAAAAAATGCAGACCTCATACTGGTTCTTAATCAGGGTAACCTTGTTGAATGGGGAAACCATGACACCCTTATGAGCCTTGGAGGATATTATAAGGGCGTATATGATCAGCAACTTGGCGACTTCAACAAATCGCCCCGTTATCATATCAGCCATCCTGCAGTTTTTGGCGAAGGAGGTGACCTGTAATGGCAGTAAACAGATATGACAAAGATGAAGAGTTAAATGTCAAGGTTGATTTTTCATACCTTGGGATGATAAAAAAATATCTTCCCGGTCACGGAAAAGAAATTGCCTTGGTGCTTTTTGCCATGATTGTCACTGCGGTATTAGACCTTTTGCCGCCGTTCTTTTTGAGCATTGTTCTGGATAAATGTCTGCCTGACAAAAACTATAAATTTCTTATTATAGTATCTTCTTTGCTTTTGATATCCTATTTTATGACGTTTATTCTTTTCAGGGTGAGAAGTTTCAATTCAAACAATATGGCAATGACCATAATAAAGGACATTCGTTCGGACCTTTTCAGCCATATGCAGCATCTTCCATTTGCTTTTTTTGATTCCCGTCCTCACGGAAAGATTCTTGTGAGAGTCGTAAACTATGTAAATACCATCTCAAACCTTCTTGCAAACGGTTTTTTTGAAATGGTAACAAATATTTTTAAAGTTTTTGCAATACTCTTTTTCATGTTCACAATGGATGTTACATTCACCCTTGTGTGCCTTGCAGGTGTTCCTGTCTTTATTCTGATTGTTGTTTTGGTGAGAAGGGCTCACAGAAAATCATGGCAGAGATTTTCGGCAAAACAGAGTAATCTCAATGCCTATATTCAGGAAAGCATTTCCGGAATGAAAATCACCCAGTCTTTTGCAAGAGAAGAGGAAAATGCCCGCATTTTTGACGAACTTTGCGAAGAGACAAAAAAATCAAGAATAAAAGCCATTGTAATTGCTCTGACCACACCACGTTTTGTTAGTATTATATCAACAGTAACTTTAATTTCTGTGTATATTGTTGGTGTTAATATGGTATCCCTGGGCACAGTTGGAATTGGTGCTCTCATTGCTTTTGCCACATATGTGAGCCGTTTCTGGGAACCTGTGGTGAGTCTCACAACCATATATAACGAATTTGTAAACTGTGCGGCATACCTTGAAAGAATTTTCCAGATGATGGATGAACCTTTGGTTATAGAAAATCTTCCCGATGCAAAAGAACTTGGTGAAATCAAGGGAAGAGTTCTGTTTGACAATGTGACATTCTCTTATGAGGAAAACACTCCCAACATCCTTGAAAATATGAATTTTGAAGTGACCCCCGGTGAGACAATAGCCCTTGTAGGGCCAACCGGTGCCGGAAAATCAACGGTTATCAATCTTATTTCAAGATTCTATGACTTAAACGGCGGTAAAATCCTTATTGACGGACAGGATATTAAGCACGTCACCCTAAAGAGTCTCCGTTCCCAGATGGGAATTATGCTTCAGGACAGTTTCCTTTTCACGGGAACCATAAAAGACAACATCCGCTATGCAAAACTCGATGCAACAGATGAAGAAATCATTGAAGCATCAAAAGCGGTTTGTGCTCACGATTTTATTATGGAATTTCCCGATGGATATGACACGGAAGTTACCGAAGGCGGAGCTTCCCTTTCTGCTGGTCAGAAACAGCTCATTGCCTTTGCAAGAGCCCTTTTGGCTGATCCGAGAATCCTTATTCTGGATGAGGCAACATCAAGTATTGACACAGAAACGGAAAAAACTCTTCAAAAAGGTCTTGAAAGACTTCTTGAGGGCAGAACTTCCTTTATTATTGCTCACCGTCTTTCAACAATCAAAAATTCAAGCCGCATAATGTATATTGCAGATAAAGGCATTGCAGAGTGCGGAAATCATGATGAACTCATGGAAAAACAAGGAAGATACTATGATCTTTACATGGCACAGTATAAGTTCCTCGAAGACCTCTAATATGCAAGGGATGTAAAAAGGAGAGATTTTTTGTGTTAATCGGCATTAATGCAAACACTATAGGAAGAAACGGTTATTCAAAATATTGGGGCGAAGACAGTTATAAAAAAGCAAAAGAATTCGGATTTGACTGCATTGATTTTGGCGTTTTGGGTGCATCGGTCGGAACAGAGTTTTATGACAGATTTTACAAGGGCGCCGAGAAAACAAGAGAAGAAATTTTGCTGCGTGCCAAAAAACAGGCAGACGAGGCAGGAGTAATACTTCATCAGGCACACGCTCCCTGCATTATGCGTGGCACTCCCATGACCGAAGAAGAAACTTCTACCCTTTTAAGTGATATTCAAACCGCAATAAGAGCGTGCAACACCATTGATTGCAAATATCTTGTTGTACATCCTTTTATGCCAAACAGTTGGTATGACAGAGGAAAACCCGAAGCGGAAGATACATTCAATAAAAACG
Organism: Clostridia bacterium; assembly: GCA_045654685.1. Classification (GTDB taxonomy): domain Bacteria; phylum Bacillota; class Clostridia; order UMGS1810; family UMGS1810; genus RGIG1828. Next base: position 33,003 of record JAZONV010000082.1, read on the forward strand.
TATTGTATTTGCAAAATCTTTGCGACTATGCCAAAGAATACGATGTAACCATTTGTCTTGAAAATCTGCCTGCTCACGATTTTTGCATTTCAACTCCCGAAGAAGTTTTAAATGTAATTAATACAGCAGACAGAGAAAATCTTAAAATGTGCTTTGACACAGGACATGTTCCTGCATATTCCCTGGAGCTGGACGTTTCCGAAGAAATACGCAGATGCGGGGAATATATCAAGGTTTTGCACGTTCACGACAACCACGGAAGAGGCGACCAGCACAATTTCCCCGGAATGGGAGAGATAGACTGGAAAGATGCAATGGAGGCTTTGAGAGATATAGGGTTTGACGGAGTTTTCTCTCTTGAGCTTTGCTATCCCGACAGATTTTCTGAACCGGTGTTTGAAATGTCTGCCCGCCTTGCGGCATTAATGGCAAAAGAAATAGTGGATGGTGTGTATAAATAAAATACCTCCAAAGTCGATAGTTTTAATAATTCAGATGTTAACAAAATATTCACAATCTATTCATCAAAAATACATATAAGTATGTTAACATCAAATTGTAGACAGGGAAAGCTCCCCCGCCAACCTGTCTGCACAATCTCCATAAACTTAAAAAATCCTTAAACGCAAAAACGGCAGAGAAAGTTATCCCCCCAACGTCTCTGCTGTTTTTGTCTGTAAGAATATAGAAGATTGAGTGAGATGGCACAAAAATCGGGTGTAAAACCGGCAAAAAAGTGTGAAAAAAGGTTGAAATTTTGGCTAAAATGTTTAAAAACATACCCCTAATTTTCGGGAATGTGGATAAAATCACTAAAATGTGGTGGAATTCTTGAAAAAAATGCAAAAAAATATTACAATAGTATATGTATAAATAACTTAAATTGGGAAAATGGGGTGTCATATATGAACGTTAGATATTTCCAGCAAATTACTCATCAGATGAAAGATGTGATGAACAGAGACCTTGGTCTTATCACAGACTCCGGACTTGTTATTGCATCAAGTGAAGGAATAATCACAGGAACAGACCTTGAATGTGTTCTTTCTTTCACAGAAGACAATGTGGACACTTTCACATACAACGGTTTCACATATAAACCGATTGTAGTTATGGGTAAAATAGATTATATCATTTTTGTAAAAGGTGATGACTCGCTTGCAAGAAACTATGTTGACATTTTGCAGGTAAGTTTTTCAAGTGTTAAATCACTCTATGATGACAAACACGACAGACTCAATTTTATTAAGAACTTTCTTCTTGATAACATTTTGCCCGGTGATGTTCTTGCAAAGGCTGCAGAACTTCATCTTACAATAGAAACAAGAAGAGTTGTATTTCTGATTCAGACAGAACGTCTCACAGATTTCTCTGTTCTTGAGCTTGTGGAAAATATGTTCCCCAACAAACAGACAGACTTTGTTGTAAGTGTTGATGAAAACAATATTGCACTTGTAAAGGAACTTGATTCCGACCCATCCCTCGGCGATCTTCAGACCATTGCCAAAAACATCTGCAACACCATCAATTCAGAAGTTATGACTTCTGCTTCAATCGGTATCGGTACAGTTGTGGGTAACATAAAAGAAATTGCTCGTTCATATAAAGAGGCAAGGGTAGCTCTTGAAGTGGGAAAAGTTTTTGACGACGAAAAGAGAGTTTTAAGCTATGAAGATCTTGGAATAGGAAGACTCATATATCAGCTTCCCACAACCCTTTGCGAACTTTTCCTCACAGAAGTGTTCAAGAAAGGTTCTATAGAAGAACTTGATCAGGAAATAATTTTCACAATTCAGAAGTTCTTTGAAAACAACCTCAACGTTTCCGAAACATCAAGACAGCTTTATGTTCACAGAAACACACTTGTGTACAGACTTGATAAAATCCAGAAGATAACAGGTCTCGACCTCAGAATCTTTGATCAGGCAATAATATTCAAAGTTGCAATGATGGTTAATAAATATCTCACATCAAATGCTACAAAATTATAATATGCAATAAATAATGGCGGAGGAAAAAGGTCACAAGGGGGAATGTGTCTTGGGGCTCATTCTCCGCCTAATCGCATTTTATGTGGCGATATTAAACCTTTAAATTTCAGCAAATATGAAAAAAGGAGGTATTTTTATGATTACCTTTGAAAATGTTTCAAAGATATATGATAATGGCTATGGTGCATTAAAAGGGATATCCTTTCACATAAATAAAGGAGAATTTGTCTTTCTTGTAGGTTCAAGTGCCGCAGGAAAATCCACAATCATAAAACTTATGATGAAGGAGGAAAGTGCAACAGGCGGACAGATTTTCATAAATGATATTGATGTAAACGCTCTCCGTCACCGTGAGATTCCCTATTTCAGAAGAACTCTCGGAGTTGTTTTCCAGGATTTCAGACTTCTTCCCAACAAAAACGTTCAGGAAAATGTTGCATATGCAATGGAAATAGTTGGAGCACCCACAAAGGAAATCAGGAAAAATGTTCCCATAGTCTTAAGTCAGGTGGGACTTTCCGCAAAAGCAAAAATGTATCCTCACCAGCTCTCAGGCGGTGAACAGCAGAGAGTAGCCATTGCAAGAGCAATTGTTAATAATCCCGTGGTTTTAATTGCCGATGAACCCACAGGTAACCTTGACCCGGATACCGCCCAGGAAATTATGGCAATTATGGAAGATATCAACAAGCGCGGAACAACAGTTGTAATGGCAACACACGCAGAAAAGATTGTAAACAGTATGAAAAAAAGGGTAATAGTTGTTGAAAAAGGCATAATTACCCGTGATGAGAATGAAGGTGGATATAACGATGTTCAGAGCAATTAGGCGATCATTTACAGAAGGCATAAAAGGAATGGCGAAAAACGGACTTATGACAGTTACATCCCTTCTTGTGGTAACTGCATGTATATTTGTTTTCGGTGTGTTCCTCATGTGCATTTTCAATATTAACTACATGACAGAGAAAATGGCTGACGACTATCAGGTGGATGTGTATGTTTCAAAAACCATTCAGGTGGATTCGGAAGCTGTGGGGGTGTTCATTGATCGTGCGCCCGAACTTACCGATGAAGAGTATGAAGAAAAGAAAAAACAAATTGAAACTCTTGTAATCGGTCAGGAAAACGTGGATGTTTCTTCCATAAAGTTCACAACGGCATCAGAAAGATTTGAAGAATTTGTGAAAACACTTTCGGACGAAGAAAGAAAAAGCTATGAATTCATAACCGAGATGCCTCTTGGGGATTCTTTCTCTCTTGTTCTTGAAGATGCGGAAAAACAGATAGAAACATTGAGAAAACTTGCAGAAATAGAAGGGGTTTCCCAGGTTCTTACGGGAAATGAAATCTACGCAAAATATGCAAGTGCAGGTTCAATTTCTGCCAGCATAACCGATGCAAAATATGAAGAAATCAAAGCAAATGTTAAAGCAGAGATTGAAAAGATTCCAAACATAGACACCAAAAACATCGGATTTGTTAACGGCGTGGAATATTTCAAAGAGTTTAAAAAAGGTCTTTCCGAAGAAGAACTGAAAGACTTTGAAGGACTTCCCGATGACCTTATTTCCGACGCATATGAAATAAGACTTCTGGACCTTTCAAAGGCAGAAGAAACCATAGCGGCACTTTCGGAACTTGAACATGTTGAAAGTGTTGAAAACAGCCGTGAAATCATTGAAATAATTGAAGATCTCAAAGATGGTGTGAGAACAATTTCCATATGGATTATTGTTGCATTTGCTCTGGTTAGTCTTTTCATCATTTCAAACACCATAAAACTCACAGTTCACAACAGAAGAAAAGAAATCAATATTATGAAATATGTGGGCGCAACCGATTCCTACATAAGAGGACCTTTCATAATGGAAGGAATCCTTTTGGGAATAACATCTGCCCTTATAGCATTTCTTGTCAGCAGATGGTCATATCAGGGTCTGATGGCGGCAATAGCCTCCGGACAAAGTGCACTTCCCATGGTAACCTCCATGGTCAAATTTTCACAGATATGGCCCCAGCTTATTGGTGCATATCTTATTATGGGAACATTTATCGGAGCTTTCGGAAGCTTTATATCGGTAAGAAGATATATGAATGTGTAAAATGCTATGCAAAAGTTGTTTGAATCCGAAAATGAAAATCACCGGAATTTTTCTAATTCCGCTTGTTCCATGCAAAAGAAAGGAAAGTATCTATGCTGAAAAACAAAAGAGTCATAAGAGTACTTGCAATAATAGCTCTTGCGTTTTTTGTTATGATGAGTCTCTATTCTTCGATTCTGCCTCTTAAGGCAGGGGCGATTTCCGTATCGGAAGCCCAGAGACGTCAACAGGAAGCCAATTCAAAAAAAGAAGCGGCACAAAAATCGCAAAACGAAGAAATCGCAAGAAGAGAGGAACTGGATGGTCAGATTGGCCAGGTTCAGGCGCAGATAGACGAATATCAGACTCAGATTGACCAGAAAACTCAGGCGATTGATGCCAGCGAAAGAAAAATACTTGAACTCACAAGAGATTTGCACGATCAGAACTCGGGATATAATGAAAGAGCAAAAAGACTTATAAAAAAGGGAGATGTTTCATATACTGAAATAATCCTCCGTTCAAAATCCTTTGAGGATATGGTAAGAAGAATTTCTGTAATCAAGAAAGTTGCTCACTATGACAAAGGGAAACTTGATGATATAGCAAATTCAATGACAGACGTTGAAAAAATGAAAGAAGACCTTCTTGTGCAAAAAGAAGAGGTAATAGGTCTTAAACAGGTTCAGGACGAAAAGAAAGCAGAACTTGACACTTTGAGGGCTGAAAGTCAGGCAATCATTGATAAACTGCAGAAAGATATTGATGCATTTGAAAGAGAATATGAAAGCGCAAAACAGGCAGAAGCGGCAGCGAGAGCAGAAGCGGAAAGACTCAGACAGCAGTCTGATCAGACAATTCAGCTTCCCGCAAACTATACAGGCGGTGCCTTCCTCTGGCCTTCCAACACAACAAGACTTGTAACTTCTCCCTATGGCTATCGTATCCACCCCGTAACGGGACGTTCAAGATTCCATGCAGGTATTGATATTGGTGCCGCATACGGCACATCAATTTTAGCTGCAAATGATGGTGTTGTAATTGTTTCGGGATACAACTCCGGCGGTTACGGAAACTATGTGGTAATCAACCATGGTGGCGGCTACACAACTCTCTATGCTCACTGCAGTTCCCTTTTGGTATCAAGAGGTCAGACAGTTTCAAGAGGTCAGGTTATTGCAAAATGCGGTTCAACAGGTATGAGTACCGGCCCTCACATTCATTTTGAGGTGCAGTATAACGGTTCTACAACCAACCCAATGCAGTATTTTAACTGATAACTCACTTTTGGAGTTGACAATTCATGAACAAAAAAACATTTTTTATTACAATATTTACAAGCATGGTGGTAATGTTTATCATTACCACTTGCTTTTATATGACTCCCGTGGGAAAGATTGTATACACAACAATTCTTTCACGCTCGGGAGATTCTGTTCTTTCGAAAGTTGCAAAGGCAGAATATATCATAGACAAAAGATTTATGGGTGAATATGACAAAGTGACCATGACAGATAACGCCATGTCGGGATTTGTATCGTCAATAGACGATGCCTACACAGATTATCTCCCTGCCTATCTGTACCGCAACATGACAGAGTCGTTAGAGGGAAGCTATAAGGGGATTGGCGTCACATGCACTCTTAAAGATAATAACATTATGATAAAGTCAGTATCCGAAAATTCACCTGCTATGAAAGCAGGGGTGATGTCGGGTGACATAATCCTTTCCATAAACGGCAAAGACTATGATGCGGACACCTATTCGGACGCACTAAACACCATAAAAGCCACAAAAGAGGGCGAAAGCGTATTTCTTAAAATCAGACGCGGTGAAGAAATTTTAGAAAAAGAAATCAAAATTGCCACCGTTTCAAGAGGATATGTGGAAGAAAAAATCCTTGACGGAAATATGGGATATGTGAGAGTTAAAACTTTTGCAACAGATATTTCAAAGGATTTTGAAAAAGCAATAGAAAAACTTGAAAAGAAAAAAGTTGAGTCACTCATCATTGACCTTCGTTCAAATCCCGGAGGCTCTCTTGATGCAGTTGTGGAAATGACAGACCTTCTGATTGGTGAGGGAATAATTACCACAGTTAAAGACAAAGACGGAAATGAAGAAAAATATACATCCGACAAAAACGAACTTGACATTCCAATGTGCGTTCTCATAAATTCCCAAAGTGCAAGTGCATCGGAAATTATGGCAGGAGCGCTTCAGCACTATAAGAAAGCATCTCTTGTGGGCGAGACCACCTTTGGAAAAGGCGTTGTTCAGGCAATTTATGAATTTGACGACAAAAGCGCCATGAGACTCACCATTGCAAAATATTTCACACCGTCCGGAGAATGTATTGACGGCGTGGGAATAAAGCCCGACATTGAAGTTTTAATGCCTGACGGTGAGGTAATTTCCGATGAAAAAATCGGAACCGGCGAAGATGTTCAGCTGGAGAAGGCAAAAGAAGTTCTTAAAAAAGATTGACAGATGCGGGGTTTTAGGATGAAACAAATGATGCATTGAAGTGTGATATTTCGGGCTTGGCGGAAACAGTCAGCACTTAAAGCGAAGTAACGGAGGTTTATTATGGCTTTGGAAAACAAACTTAATATAACAGACTCTGCCCAACTTGCCCGCGTTGAAGAGAAAATCAGCAAGAAAAAGGCAGTTTTGCTTTACGATAAAGGTCTCCTTGACGGACTTGAAGCAGGAAAGTTTTCTTCCCTTGCCTTTATCCATAAATATTTGTTTGAAGACATTTATGCCTTTGCAGGCAAAGTCAGGGAAGTGAATATTTCAAAGGGAAACTTTCGCTTTGTTCCCATAATGTATCTTGGCACTGCTTTAGAGCACATCAGCAATATGCCACAGTCAACATTTGATGAAATCATTGAAAAATATGTGGAGATGAACATCGCTCACCCATTCAGAGAGGGTAACGGCAGGGCAACTCGCATCTGGCTTGATTTAATCTTAAAGAAGGAACTTTGCAAAGTGATAGACTGGAGCAGGGTTAATAAGGAAGATTACCTCCTTGCCATGGAGCGCAGTCCCGTGAAAGACATAGAAATCAAGCATATTTTGAAAAATGCCCTGACAGACCAAGTTGACGACAGGGAACTATATATGAAAGGCATTGACAACAGTTACCACTATGAAGGCTATACTGCCTTTAAAACAGAAGAGTTGTGATTGTTTGGTGCATTTGTTTTGTCAAAATTAAATATTGTAACAATAAAATACAATTAAAACACAGGGAGGATTAACCTATGAAAAAAATTATATCTCTTATTCTCATGGTTTCAATGATGCTTTCAGGTCTTTGTGCGTATTGTGCAGAGGAAAATCCTGTAACTGTCTATGTTGACGGAGTTAAAATCAATTTTGATGTTGACCCCATAATAGACAACGGAAGAACACTTGTTCCACTTCGTTACATCTTTGAATCTCTTGGTGCCACAGTTGAATGGAGAGGGGAAACCTCCACCGCTGTTGCCAAAAAAGGAGAAGACACCATAGAAATTTCTATCGGAAGCAATGTTCTCTACAAAAACGGCAACCCCACAGAACTTGACGTTGGTGCAAAGCTTTTGAACGGAAGAACCCTGGTTCCTGCAAGAGCGGTTTCCGAAGGTATGGGTTGTGACGTAAAATGGGATGATAAGGAAAGAAGAGTCATCATAAGAAGCAAAAATTCTCTTATGTTTTCAGAGATTTCTCCCGAAGATGAGGCAAAAATAAAAGTAAACTATCCAAAAACCTATGAAAAAATAGTTTTTGAATCTCTTTATGATAATTTCAGAACATCGGGCAAAGAATATTTCAAAGGCATTTCCCAGAATGCTGATGAAACAAAGAATTTTGTGAATTATGTGTGGGATATGGAGATAATGAACGCAATTTTGGAAGTTCAGGAAGCATCCGAGACAGTATATGTTGTAAATGCCTATGAAAAAATCACAGAGGATGTTATAAAAGAAGCATATATCGCTCTTGCATCAAAAATCGGTATGGGCTCTGAAAATGCTTTCACATCTTCATATGAAAAAACACCGAGTGGAAAAGATGTTTTGCTTCTCACAATGATAGATGCATCACTTGGATGTTCATTTATAGGTGTTGTTGCAGCAGATGATGATGTGAGATATTTCCTTCTTGCAGATGTAGACGGCAAAAAGGAAGTTTGCGAAATGAGAGCCACAGGAATGATGACATATGCAAAATCTGCAAAAGATAAAAAAAGTTTTTTGAGCGCTATTGATAATGTTTAATATGCAATGGAAAAAGCAGGCTGAACCTGCACCCAAGTCGCGAGCATAATTTGATATACATCTCATCTCGCGAACAAAATACTGCGCAAATTCCTATACAGTGAAAAAAGCAGGCTGAACCTGCACCCAAGTCGCGAGCATAATTTGATATACATCTTATCTCGCGAACAAAATACTGCGCAAATTCCTATACAGTGAAAAAAGCAGGCTGAGCCTGCACCCAAGTCGCGAGCATAATTTGATATACATCTCATCTCGCGAACTAAACACTGCGCAAATTCCTATACAGTGAAAAAAGCAGGTGCGATTTTGGAAATTGCACCTGCAAAATTTTTTGACATGAATTTAGTAAAGAATGTTGAAATATGTCCAGAAATATGTCCAAAACATTAATATTGATGTATAATATTATAACAATGCACATATAATGTATTGACAGAGCAATTATGATATAGTATTATATAAATGAAAGGGGTTGATATTATGGCTACAACAAATGTTACAATGCGTATTGATGAAGAATTAAAATCTCAACTTCAGGAATTGGTTTCAAATCTCGGTATGGATATGACAACATTTTTTACCTTGTCTGCCAAACAGGCAGTTAGGGAACAGAGAATACCTTTTGATATTTCTTTAAGAGTACCTAACGCTGAAACAATTGAAGCGATAGAAGAAGTGAAAGCAATGAAGAAAAATCCTTCACTTGGAAAAACATACACAAATGTTGATGATATGATGAAGGAGTTATTAAGTTGATGTATTCAATTAGACCTACTACAAAATTTCAAAAGGATTTAAAACGAATCGAAAAAAGAGGATATAATATTTCTCTTCTTACAGAAGTAATTAAAAAGTTAGCGAATGGGGAACAACTTCCTGAAAAGAATAAGGATCATAATTTGTTGGGTGAATATATGGGATGTAGAGAATGTCACATTACACCGGATTGGCTGCTGATTTATGAGATTGCAGATGGAGAATTAATATTGTATCTTACAAGAACAGGAACACATAGTGATTTGTTTTAACGAAAACCGATGCAGAAGTTTCTGTCCGCATCGGTTTATATTGTTAGTTCTAATTTGATATGAACTTTCGCCTGAAAAGGTTTGCATCTAAGCCGTCTGTCCCGTATAGTAAAGATACCGAAAAAAGTCGAAAACAAAAAGCCTTACCCTCAAAGGGGAAGGTGGCAGCATTAGCTGACGGATGAGGTGGGAAGAAAATAACGATTGCTATGCAATCTACACCTCACCACCGCCCGGGGCGGAGCCTCTCCTCAAGTAACCAATGATTATTCCATGTATTGTAGGGTTCGGCGGTTTCCGACGAACCGTAAACACAGTATTTTCGGTGCATCCTAAAGGCTGCACCCTACAATCTCTTATTTAATCAGCGTTTACTCAAGGAGAAGCCTTTTAAGCCCCACATCTAAATCTTATGCATCCCAAGAAAAAAATTTGGCTTTTGAATTATAAAAAAGCAAAAAACAATTTGAAAAATATTGATTTTTATATATTGTTTGTGGTATACTAAAATGTGGTGATAATGATGAGCGAAAGGTTTTCAAGAACTGAAATAATGCTTGGTAAAGAATCTGTTTCCCGTCTCAAATCTGCCACCGTTGCAGTATTTGGTGTTGGAGGAGTTGGAGGTGCGGCAGCAGAGGCTCTTGCCCGTGGCGGAGTGGGACATCTTGTTCTGGTTGATGCAGACACGGTTTCAGCATCCAACATCAACCGTCAGATGGTGGCTCTCTCATCAAACGTGGGAATGGCAAAAGTTCAGGCGGCAAAGATGAGATTGGAGGACATTAACCCCAACATAAAAGTTGATGCCATAGAATGTTTTTTTGATGCATCAACAAAAGATAGGTTCAACTTTTCATCATTTGATTATGTTATAGATGCCATAGACACCGTAAGTTCCAAAATTGAAATTGCAAAAATGGCAAAAAGTGTGGGTTGCGGAATAATTTCTGCAATGGGAGCAGGGAACAAACTTGACCCCACAAAATTTATGGTGTCGGATATTTTCAAAACAAAGGTCTGTCCTCTTGCAAGAGCGTTGAGAGGAAGGCTCAAAAAAGAAGGAATAGAATCCCTCAAATGTGTATATTCCGAAGAAGAACCCACTCTCCCCAAAGGTGAGGCAGTATTTTCGGAAAACGGACATCCTCTCCCCGGTTCGGTTTCATTTGTTCCGCCGGTTATGGGATATATTCTCGCAGGCGAGGCTATAAAAGATTTGATTAAATAAAATTTTTAATTCACATAAATACAATCAATTTTTACAAAAAGAAGGTGCAGTTTTTATGCAGATATACGTAGACAACGCGGCTACAACCAAAATGTCAAAAAAAGCAATAGATGCCATGATTCCCTATCTTGAGCAGGTTTATGCAAACCCGTCAAGTCTTCACACTCCCGGTCAGGAAGCGGCAGAAGCATTGATGGATGCAAGGGAGAGGGTTGCAAAGTGTTTCGGATGTGAGGCAAGAGAAATATATTTCACATCAGGGGGCTCCGAGGCTGACAATCAGGGGATTCTCTCTGTGGCAAAAAAAGGAGAAAGACTTGGCAAAAAGCACATCATCTCCACAGCCTTTGAACACCATGCGGTGCTTCACACTCTCAAAAAGCTTGAAAAACAAGGCTTTGAAATAACCCTTTTGGATGTTGGCGAAAAAGGACTTGTAACTGCAGATCAGGTGAAAGAGGCAATTCGTCCCGAGACCTGTCTTGTGACAGTTATGTATGCCAACAATGAAATCGGAACAATTCAGCCCATAGCAGAAATCGGAAAAGTGTGCCGTGAGGCAGGTGTTATTTTCCACACCGATGCTGTTCAGGCGGCAGGGCATTTGAAAATAGATGTTAACGAGCAAAACATTGATATGCTCAGCATTTCCGCTCACAAATTCCATGGGCCAAAAGGCGTTGGTGCACTCTATGTGAAAAAAGGCATAGTTGTCCACAACCTCATTGAGGGCGGTGCTCAGGAAAGAGGAAAAAGAGGCGGAACAGAAAATATTGCGGGAATTTGTTCAATGGCACAAGCCTTGGAAGATGCAACGGAAAATATGGACAAAAACAACGATAAAATTCTGAAAATGAGAAACAGACTCATTGAAGGTCTTTCAAAAATCCCCCACAGCATCGTAAACGGTGATGTGGAAAAGAGACTCCCTTCAAATGTTAATATGTGCTTTGAAGGAATTGAGGGAGAATCACTTCTTCTCATGCTTGACATGGAAGGAATCTGCGCATCATCAGGTTCTGCCTGCACATCAGGCTCACTTGACCCAAGCCACGTTCTTCTTTCAATAGGAAGACCTCACGAAATTGCTCACGGTTCCCTTCGGCTTTCTCTTTGTGAATATAACACAGAGGAGGAAATTGATTATATGCTGGAAAAAATCCCTCAAGTTGTGGGATATTTGAGAAATATGTCTCCCGTATGGAGAGATTTAGAGGAAGGAAAGAGAAATCATGTTATATAGTGAAAAAGTTATGGACCATTTCAAAAACCCCAGAAACGTGGGTGTTATTGAAGATGCCGACGGCGTTGGCGAAGTTGGTAATGTTAAATGCGGAGATATTATGAAAATATATCTCAAAATTGAAAATGATGTTATTGTTGATGTTAAGTTCAACACCTTTGGTTGCGGAAGCGCCATAGCATCAAGTTCAATGGCAACAGAAATGATTAAGGGTGCGAAATTGTCAGAAGCACTTGAACTCACAAACAAAGCAGTTGTTGAAGCTCTCGATGGTCTTCCTCCTGCAAAGGTGCATTGTTCTGTTCTTGCTGAAGAAGCAGTAAAAAAAGCAATCAAGGACTATTATGACAAAAACAACATAGAATATGACCCCGATCTTTTCCCCGATTGCGGAAACTGTGAACATTGCCACGTCTGATATTATGAAAAAGATAATTTTAACTTTTTGCCTTGTGTGTCTTGCGCTTTCTTTGAGCGGATGCAGTGAGGAAAAAGTGTCAAGAACCGTTATGGTTATGGACACGGTTGCCACCGTAGAATGTTATGGCGACAATGCAAAAGAAGCCTGCGACAAGGCAATCGGAGAGATTCAGAGACTTGAATTTCTTTTTAGTCCCTATATTGAAACCTCCGAAATTTATAAAATAAATAAAAATGCTCATCTTTCTCCCGTCAAAACCGAGGGGGAGGTTTTTGAAGTGCTCAAAAGATGCCGACAGGTGTCCGAAATCACAGACGGTGCTTTTGACATCACCTTAAAACCTTTGAAAGATGTGTGGAATATGAAATCCGAGAGCCCCACAGTCCCCTCAAAAGAGTCGATAGATGGGGCACTTTTGGTGTGTGGATATGAAAATCTGACTCTTGAAAATGGCTGTGTTTTCTTTGAAAAAGAAGGAATGGCTCTGGACCTTGGCGGAGCGGTGAAAGGATATGCCGCCGACAGAGCCGCAAAAGTGATAAAAGATGCAGGAGTCAAAAATGCTCTCATTGACATTGGCGGAAATGTGTATGCCCTTGGAAAATCACCAAAAGGCAAAGCGTGGAAAATAGGACTTCAACACCCCGGAAAAGACAGAGGGGAATATTTTGAAGCCATTGAACTTTCCGATAAAACCTGCGTCACATCAGGTTCCTATGAAAGATATTTTGAATCAGACGGCAAGGTGTATCATCACATAATGGACAGACAAACAGGATATAGTGCAGACTCGGGCCTTGTCAGCGTGTCGGTTGTCAGCAAGTCTTCATTTGAAGCAGATATGGCAAGTACTGCCGCTTTTGTTATGGGTGCAGAAAAGTTTTTGGAAGTTAAAGATAAACTTGATATAGAAACGTTCATTGTAGTTGATAAGACAAACAACTGGAAAAAGTATTGATGCTGTTGTACAGATAAATAATTTTGCGGAGGTACATGATGAAAAAAAGGATTTTGAGTTTTATTCTTGTGGCTATAATATCCCTGGGAACAGTTGTTGGCAATTCTTTGAATGTGAGTGCGGCACCGGATATTATAAGCGGAATATACAGATGTTCTCTGAAAGACGGAGAGATACAAATAAAGATGTGTCTTGAACCTGTCAGCGGAGAATTGGTGATTCCTTCAACCATTGAGGGATATCCCGTCACAAGCATCGGCTATGCGGCATTTACGAGTTGCAAGGATCTTGTGAGTGTTGTTTTTCCCGACAGCATAAAATCCATAGAAGGCTGTTTCTCATGGCTACAAAACCTTGAAAGTGTTCAGTTTGGAAGTGGTCTTGAAACCATTGGCGAATATTCTTTCACCAATTGCAGAAAACTCACATCGGTAGTTTTCCCCGAAAGTCTCACATATATCGGAGAAAATGCATTTCAGGGATGCGAGAGCATTAAGAGCATAAACCTCAATAAAAATATGGAAATAGACAAGCTTGCCTTTGGTCGTTGTAACGGACTGACACAGGTAACCATTCCCGAAGGCACAAAACTCGGAGTGGAAGCATTTGCATATTGCGAAAATCTCACTGGGATTGATGTTCACCCAAGCGTGACAGAAATCGACGCTTCCACATTTTATGAAACAGGCTGGGTAATGAATCATCCTGATGGTCCCGTATACATAAACAACATGCTTTATGACTATAAAGGGACCGCTCCCGAGGATGAAATTTTGGAAATACGCCCGGGAACAACACGGATTCTCGGATTAGGATTTCAGCTTATCAATGGGGTGTCCATACCTGAAAGTGTTGAGTATATCGGAGAAAACTGTTTTGAATATACCATGTATCTTAAAGATGTGTACTATCACGGAAGCGAAAGCGACTGGAACAACATTTATATAGAACCATCAAACAGTTATCTTACATATGCCACAAAGCATTTTCTCAAATACAGCAACGAAATAAACGGTTCGGGAGGCGGAACATCAGGCAATCTTGCAGGTACCGGAGGAAACTCTCTTGGCATATCCGACAATAGTTTTTCATCTTTTCAAACCGGAAGCGATACTCTGAAAGGCCCCGGAATCACGATTCTTGGAAAAACCTTTCATCTTTTTGAACTTCCGATCAATATGTCTGTAAAATCTCCTTTGGGAAGCATAAAATATAATGCGGACAAAGAAAAGTATGAAATTATTGTCGGATATCTTGACAAAACTGCTATTGACGGTATAAACGGAAAAAACAAAACCTATCATGAAATAAAAGAATTTGTAAATTTCTGCGGAAAAAGTACTACAACGGAAACCTGGAACAAATATCAGCGTATCAGAAAAATTCTGAAAGAAGATAGTATGAACTTCGGGTTCAAATTCAATGCGACTCCTGCAGGATATATGGAATTGGACAAAAACGGCAAACTCCTGGAAGGCTCCATAGTATACATCCTCAATATGAGTGCAAGTCTTTCTCAGCCCATTCCCGCCGCTCCCATAGTATATGTGAAAGTGGGACTTGATGTGGATGCAACGGGGAAATTCGGAATAAAATATATTGAAACAAACGAATATTCCATTTTCGGAAGTCTTGGCCTTGATGTTGCACCCTATGTTGGTGCAGGTGTGGGAAATTCAAAAGTTGCAAGTGCGGAAGTTGGAGCAAAACTCAAAATCAGCTCAAATCTTGAACTTGTTAAAAACAAACAACTCAGCGATATTTTCTCTGCATCAATTGCAGGACAACTGTATCTGAAAGTGAATGTATTGGCTTTTATCAACTTTAATAAGAATTGGGACATTGCAAAAGTCTCTTTGTATCCCAATTTCGGTGCATCTCTCATGACCGTTGTCGGGGAACAGGACGACATGGTGGTGATGCCAAGAGACTATGCACAAAATGAATCGGTATTTTGTGCAAACAACAACCTTTCATTGTCAAATCTTGAAAATCTTGACGTGAGTACGTTTAAGACAAATGTGTATCCCTATGCAGAGCCTCAGCTTGTGAAACTTGCAGACGGCAGAGAACTTCTTGTGTGGATAGATAATGACAATGCAAGAGGTGACATAAACTGTACTGTTTTGAAGTATTCCGTAAATGACGGAACTTCCTGGTCACAGCCAATGGATATATATAACAACGGAACGGCAGATTTTGCACCAAAACTTGCAACGACTGATAACGGTGCGGTTTTGGTATGGCAAAAAGCAAACAGCGTTCTTTCAAACAGCACAACCCTTTCCGAAATGGCAAAGAAAATGGATATATACTATTCTGCCTTTGACGGAACCTCCTGGACAACTCCCGAAAACCTCACCAACACCTCGGGTACATATGAATTTGCTCCCGACATTGCAGTTTGCGGTGATGAAATAACTGCAGTATGGATGACAAACAGCACAAATGACTGTTTCGCATATACGGGAACAAACAAAATTCATAAAATAGAATTGGGAGCAAGTCGTACAAGTGCCACGGTTGTAAAGGAAAACCTGGGATGTGTGGCTTCTCTCTGCGTTTCCTACATAGACGGAAAAGCATCTGTTGCCTACACAGAAGACAGAGACGGCAATGTGGAAACTTCTGATGATATTGAACTTTTTGAAATATATGACGGTGGAACAACACAAATCACATTTGACAACATTTTCGATACAGGTCTTTCAAAAACATCTGACGGATACTACTGGATTCACGGCAGTCAACTTTGGGAAAGAAACAAAGACGGTGTTGAACTTATTGACATTCCTCTTTCTCCAATGTATTTGGGCAATGCAAAAATCCTTTCAAATGCAACAGAAAGAGTCATTGTGTATGAACAGACAGATGCATACAGTTCCGATTTGTATGCAATGTGTTATGACGAAAGCGACAACTCATGGGGTAGTCCCGTAAGGTTAACAGAAGATAACAAAAAGATAAGAGAGACAAACGGATATCTCACCTCTGACGGTGCATTGAGACTTGCCTTCGGTCAGGCAGATGTTGACGAGACAAAAGATGACATATATGGCGAGTGTAATCTTATGATAGCAAACATTACGGAAATGAGCGACATTCAGGCGATTTCTGCCGATTGTGCATATGATGACTATGTTCCCGGAGAAGAAGCAACAATATATGTGACTGTTAAAAATAACAGTTTTTCAAAAGTGAGCAAATTAAAGGTTGAAGTGTGTTCGGGAGATGAAACAGTCCTTTCACAAAACATTGATGAGCAGCTAATGTCCGGTGAAACAAAAATTCTTGAAATCCCCTACACTCTGTCCTCTGACCTTACACACAAAACCTTCACGGTTACGGTAACACCTTCGGAAAAAACAGACGACAATCCAAATAACAACTGTGCATCTTTCGAAATGGGATTTTCGGACATCACACTTGATGCAACTGTGAACGCAAATAGCATTGAGGCAAAGATTTCAAATGAAGGATATGAAAGTGCCGAAAATGTTGTTTGCACATTGTCATTGCCCGACGGCACAGTTGTTGAAGAAAAGAATCTTGGCATAATTGAGCCCGGAAGCTCCGTAACTCATGTTTTTGCAAATGTGAATGAAGAAAGCGTTGTTGTAACAGTCAGCACAGATTCAAAAGAGAATCTTTATGGCAACAACACAGAGTCCGTTATTATGAAACAAGGAGAAAGCAAAGGGGTTCACATTGCTTTTGGTGAGTATGAGGCGGACAAAGAAACAGTAAGAGTAAGCGCAACTGTTGCAAATGACACAAATGTTACATCAGATGATGTGAATGCATATGTAGCCTTCTACAAACAAGGTAAACTTGTGTCCATCAAACCAACATTTGCAAAGCTTTCGGGAAATTCATCATTTGTTATTGAAGATGAACTTTCAACTTCTGTAAATGCGGATACTGCAAAGGTATTTTTGTGGAAAGGCAACATTTCACCATATGAAAAACCCATGGTGTTTGATATTGAATATCCGAAAGATTAAAAGAGAAGACTTTGTGGAAGCATATGATGAAAAAAGAATTTAAGTTTTGTTATGATAATTTGTATGTTGTCGGGGCTTATCACAGCTGTGCCTGCATCTGTTTCGGCAGTAACCGAAGGGATTTTTACCTATACTGTGGTAGGCAGAGAAGCGACAATAACAGACTGCGACACATCTGCAAGCGGAGATATTATAATTCCATCAACTCTTGGTGGCTGTTGGGTTACAAGCATTGGTAATTATTCGTTTTATAATTGCACAAGTTTGACAGATGTATATTACTCCGGCAGTAAGAGTGACCGGGAAAAAATATTAATAAACTCAAACAATTTATAATGAGGAGAATGTTTATGAAATTTAAAAAAATCACATCATTAATTCTTTCGGCGTTTATGACTGTTTCATTGCCCATGGCATCATTTGATGCTGTGGCAACGGATAGTTCCTATGTTCTTTATGAAGAGACAGACGCATCTATGTTTGAGTATGATACGGGAATGGGTGGCCTTGTAATCACCTATTGCCAGGACACAGACGGCGAAGTTGTCATTCCATCCGAAATTGACGGCGAAAAGGTTGTTGAAATCGGGGAATATGCCTTTATGATGCACTCTGCATCATCAATCACAGTTCCCGAGGGAGTTAAAAAAATATGTGACGGTGCCTTTTATGAATGTTCAAACCTTGAAGTTTTAAATTTGCCCGAGTCTTTGGAAGAGATAGGCTCAGATGCCTTTGAGGGTTGCAGCAGACTTTCAGAAATTTTTCTTTCATACAATATAAAAACAATCGGAGACGATATTTTCTCGGGTTGCAATGATGAACTGATTGTTAAATGCTATGACGGTTCTCCTGCAATGGAATATGTTCTGGCAAACGGGATAAATTATAAATCCCTTGGTGAAACCGAACTTGATGTTATAAAATCAGGTGAATGCGGAGAAAACGGCTCCAATATCACCTGGGAATTTGACCGTTTTGGTACTCTCACCATAAAAGGTGAGGGAAATATGAGAGAGTATGGTTATTACTATGATGTTCCCTGGATTGAAGAGGGGTTGTCTGATTCAATCACAAAGGTTGTGGTTGAATCGGGAGTTGAAACAATCAGCCCATATGCATTTATCCGTTGTGGAAGCATTGAAGAAGCGGTTTTACCGTCCACACTTGTATCTATTGGTGAATATGCTTTTTGCTCATGTACATCTCTTGAAAATGTTGATCTCCCCGAAAGTCTCACATATATAGGGGAATGTGCATTTATGGGTTGTGAATCTTTGGTGGAAGTGGAAATCCCCGGAAATGTCACATCTCTTGAAGACTCTGTGTTTGCGGAATCGGGCATAAAGACAATAACAGTTCCCGCATCTGTTGGGAAAATTGCAAATTACGCTTTTTCACAAGTAACAGATCTCACAATAAAAGGCTATTCACCCTCCGAGACAGAAAGATTTTGTGAGTATAACGACTACACCTTTGAAAAAATTGGCGATGCAGAGGTTATGATCGTCGATTCGGGCGAATGCGGAAATTTCAGCGATGATGACCTCACCTGGGAATATACATCTGACGGAACTCTCACCATAGATGGCGAGGGGGAAATGGAAGACTTCTACGGTTCAAACGTTCCATGGAAAGATAACTATGTGAAAAAGGTTGTTCTTCCCTATGGACTTGAAAATATAGGTAATTACGCTTTTGCAAATCTTTATCTTTTAGAGAGCGTGGAAATTCCCGAAACAGTAAGAGAAATAGGAAGTTCGGCTTTCTCAACTTGCATAAAACTCAAAAACATAACTATTCCCGACTCTGTTACATATATCGGTTCATATGTTTTTTCAAAATGTTCCGTATTAAAAAGAATAAAAATCCCCCAAAGCGTTGCATTTATTGACACAAAATATGACACATTCAATGACTGTTCAGGTCTTATAATAGAGGGCTATGAGGGCACTATGGCAGAGCGTTATGCACAAATCAAAGGAAAAACCTTTGAATCCCTTGGTGAGCCTGACGGCAATATGGCATTTGAGATTGATGATAAAGACAGTGAGTGTTTCTATTCAATGACCGTAGACGGCAAACTCACCGTAAATGGAAAAGGTGATATTCAATGGAAAACCTATGCATTTGAAAAATTCCACCCGGTAGTTACCCACCTTGTGATAGGTGATGATGTAACTCTCATAAGCGATAGCGGATATACATATGAATATGCATTCTCAAACCTTGACATGGTTGAAAAAATCACAATTCCCTACAAGGTTACATCAATTGGTGAAAGAGCCTTTGAAGTTTCCGATGCATCAAAAGTGACAATTGTCGGATATGAGGGAAGTGCGGCGGAGGAATATGCCGAAAGCAAAGGCTTTATGTTTGAAAGTCTCGGTGATGCTCCCAACTATATCGACAGGGGAAGTTGCGGAGAAAATCTCACTTGGGAACTTTCAAAAGAAGGAACCCTTACAATTTCAGGAAACGGCCCCATGGAAGATTTTGAGTATGACTATAACGGCGGATATACAACACCCTGGTATGCATACAGAGATATTGTGACAAAAGTTGTGATAGAAAACGGTGT
Organism: Clostridia bacterium; assembly: GCA_045654685.1. GTDB lineage: Bacteria > Bacillota > Clostridia > UMGS1810 > UMGS1810 > RGIG1828. The sequence continues at coordinate 52,822 of JAZONV010000082.1, forward strand.
CACCACCATAGGATACGATGCATTCTCGAATTTTGATAACATAACTGAAGTATATATCCCCTATTCTGTTGTCAGATGCTACACATCTATCTGGGGTGCAACAATCTATGGCTATACAGGCTCTTATGCAGAGGAATTTTGCGCAAATTACGGAAATGAATTTGTAAGTCTCGGTGAAATTCCGGACGGTGCACTTCTTGTTGATGCGGATTATGGCGAAAACCACCACTGGACATTGGATGTTAAAGGAATTTTAACAATTTCGGGTGATGGTGCGATGCCTGAGGAAAATTCAAGATATGATTTTCCCTGGTACGATTTGAGCGACAGCGTTAAAGAAGTTGTTATAGAAGATGGAGTTACAACAGTATCTTCAAATGCTTTCTATGAGTTTGAGTATATAAGAAAAGTCACCACAAAAGGCGATATGGAATATATTGGAGAAAATGCATTCTACAGGTGCACATCTTTGACAGAACTTAATCTTTCTGTGATTGATACCTATGGATACGGAGCATTTAACGGCTGTTCATCACTTAAAAATGTGGAAATTCCCAAAGGTGCAAAAACAATAGAAAACTATGCCTTTGCAAATTCCGAATCTCTTGAATGGGTAACTGTTCCTTACAGCGTGGAAACTATTGAAAACTATGCATTTTCTTATAACAGTTACGATTTTGTCATAAAAGGCTACAAGGGAAGTGCGGCAGAAAAGCATGCCAATAGCAGATATTTAACTTTTGAGTCTCTCGGTGCCATTCCTCTTGAACAAGAGGTGAGAGGAACAATAGGCGATAATATCACATGGACACTTTCAACAGAGGGAACATTCACAATGTCCGGTGAAGGTGAAATGCTTCCCGAATGCGGATATAATTCGGGCCCTTGGTATAATTATAAAGACTATATTAAAAAAGTTATAATTTCAGACGGAATCACATCCATCTGCAGATATGCATTTAATAACCACACAGAACTTTCACAGGCAAGTTTCCCCGATTCTCTTGTCTTCATTGATGCTCAGGCATTTTCGGGTTGCCAGAAACTTACAGAAGTTATAATTCCTGCATCAGTTTTGGGTATGAATGGTGCTTTTGATGATTATCGGGAAAATTTCACCATTAAAGGCTACACCAATTCCGCAGCAGAAAAATATGCAATAAAATATGGAATTGACTTTGAATCTCTCGGCGTTATGGAAAAAGAAGTGATAGAATCGGGAAGTTGCGGAGAAAATCTCACCTGGACATTTGATAACACCTGCACTCTCACAATTTCAGGCTCGGGCCAAATGTCAGACTATCAGGAAAACACAGTTCCCTGGAGAAAATATGCAAATGTTATTCAGACTCTCAAACTTTCTGACGACATAACTCACATCGGAAACAATGCTTTCAGTTTCCATAAGGGACTTTTTGAAATTACACTTCCCTCTGACCTTGAATCCATAGGTGCATATGCATTTATGGGAAGTTATAATGTGAGAAGATATGAAGTTCCAAAATCCGTAAAACAAATTGGTGCATATGCTTTTTATGAGACATATTATCCCATAATTGTATATGGAAATCCCGAAACAATAGGGGATCAGGCCTTTGGATTTACAAGGGTATATTCCGAAAAAGGCGGAAGTTGTGAAGCGTTTTGTGAAAGTTCCGATGCAAGATTTTTCCCAATCAGAGATTCGGGCAAATGCGGAGACAGTGCCTATTGGGAAGTGGATGTTACAACCGGGATCTTGAATATTACAGGTACGGGTGCAATCTATGATTATATTATTTCATGGCTTGACACAGAATCTGACAATCCCGTAAACGGTGAGCCGCCGTATAAATCGGGCTATACGGATCTTCTCACAACAATCAACATTTCAGAGGGAATCACCCGTCTTGGAGATAACTGCTTCTACGGTGCGGGAGTGAGAGAAATCACATTCCCATCTACTTTAGAATCAATCGGAGAATATGCATTTTCAAGTTGCGGTTTTTCAGAAACTGCAAGCGCAAGTGGGGAATATGGCAATGGATTTGAAAAAATTGTAATCCCCGAATCCGTGACAGAAATAGAACCCTATGCTTTTGAATATACATCTGTTAAAAAACTCTATGTTCCTGCAAATGCCGAAATCGGAAGATTTGCATTTGACGGAACAGATGCAACAATATATTCAGTATCCGGAAGCCCTGCTCATATATATGCCGAAAATTATGGAATGCCATTTGTGGATATAAACATTAAGCCAACAGTGACAATTGATAATGTGGTATGCAACCCAAATCAGGTTGTTGTGGCAATTGGCGGAGAAAACCTTGAAATGGGAAGTGTTTTTGTTGCACTTTACGGCGAAAACGGAAAACTTCTTGATGCAAAGAATGCGGATTCTCTAAAGACCGTAGAACTTCAGGGTGCAGACTATAATATGGTGAAAGTATTTTTGTGGGATGAAAATATGAAGCCTCTTTCCACAGGCGATTCTCAGAATGTAAAATATCAACGACCTTCCGGCGGCTCTGCTTCAGGTGGCGGTGGCTCTGCTTCAGGTGGCGGCGGGGGCTCTGCATCTTCCGGAACAGAATATTGATTTTTCTGAAAGGGGGTTCCCCTTTCAATCCCCTTTTCGCTTGTTTCATACGTCGGCTTGATGAGAAAAAATTAAGGACGCTCATAATGTCGCCTTTGGCTCCTATTCGCTAAACCTTAATTTTTCCATCCTCAAGTTCATCCGACATATGAAAATGCGAAATTTTCGCACCACAACCGACTGCGAAATCCGTTAGGGTTTTGCAACTGTAAATTCATCCGTGTTTTTTGCGGGGAAAAACATTATTTGTGCGCTATATAGCGGTAGGGGGATTTGCGCCATCCTGAAAAATCAAATTGGGCGGGAGCGTGCAGAAGCACTTCCCTGCAACGCCTTATTTCAGTTTAAAGAAACAGGTGATTTTATTGAAAAACAAAAAACTTTTTAATAAAGAAAGAATTATAAGCATTGTCATATCTCTGGCAATGCTTATGCCTTTTGGAGAAAGCATTTCCGTGTTTTCCGTGGAAAATTCAGCGGTTGCAACAGCGGATGCAGGTGAAGTTTCTTTAGAGAGCCATTTTTTAAAACCTCTTTCTTCTCCTCTTCCAAAAGTGGCAGATGGTTTTATGAAAGAGACTGAGACGGAACTTCCAAAGGTGACAGAGGGATTCATTGAACCCATAGAAAACCCGTATATGGGAGATGAATATAAATTCATAAGTGAGCCTGAATATGAAATTCCAAAGGTTAATGATTCAGGTTTTATAAAAGATGCAAAAGGCTTTAAATCAAAGCCGTCAAAAGGAAAGTTTATAGACGAAATCACCCCGCCTGACAAAAATGCCAAGGTCATAAATACTCCCGACGACCTTGCATCAATATCAAAAGGCGGAAACTATGTCCTTGGGTGCGACATATATCTTGATGAGTATAACGGCGGTGTGTGGACACCCTTTGAGGTAAGAGGAGATTTGACTTTAGACGGACAAGGTCATATTATCTATAACCTGAACACCGATAAATATGATGCCCCCGGAGGACTTTTTTCCTGGTTCCACGGAGAAAATCTCACAGTAAAAAATCTTGGTTTTTCCTATAACAAGGATTGTTATGTGGAGGGAGGAACTCTTTTTTCTGAATATGCAGGGGGAAATGTTGAAATCCAAAACTGTTTCAGCGATATGAATGTCACAGGTGACAACTGGTATTGCGGGGGACTTATCTCTCAGATTTCAAGTCACGAAGATGTCAACATTTCTTCTTCATATAACCGCGGAAGTATATCGGGGTCAGGATATATGGGCGGACTTGTGGGTGTGATTTTTTCAAATGCTTCTGTTAACATCTATGATTGCTTTAACATGGGCGGTATAAAAGGAAAAACCGCCGGCGGACTGGTTGGCGAAATTGACTGGCTGACATCCGGAGCAGACTTAAATGTTGATATAAGAAGATGCGAAAACAGTGCAAAAATAACTGTTGAAAACACAAATACAGACGGTAGCGGCGGTGGAATCTGCGGAAATATCGGTGAACGCTTCACGTCGTCATCGGGCATACATTATCAGTTCAGACATTGCAAGAACACCGCAACCATATCTGTCAAAGCGTCGGATGTTATCTCGGCGGGAGGAATTGTGGGCTCTTGTTATCTTAAGGGTATAGAATTCTATAACTGTACAAATCAGGGCGGTATCACAACATCCAAAGTTTCGGGTGCCTCATCAGGCTCTTTGGAATATACAGGGGGAATTATAGGAAATTCTATAGATTATGCCTATTTTGATTCCTGCTTCAATAAGGGAAGGATAGTTGCGGAGAACTTTTCGGGCGGACTTTGTGCAAAGATAAAAGGCGGAGATTTTAAATCCTCGGCAAATTCAGGTGTAATTCTTTCAAAAAGTGGAAATGCAGGTGGACTTGCATCCTGCGTATCATATTTTATAGATTCTGTCATTGCCTGCTATAACACAGGAAGTGTAACGGGCAAAATCTGGGCAGGCGGTCTTATCGGACAGTCCTGCGCCGATGTTCCTGTTGGGTATTTATACAATCCGTCCCTTGTAATGGATTCATACAACACCGGAAAAATTTCAGGCGGAGATGCATGGGGCAGTTCTGACGGCGTGCAATATCTTACATCGGGAATTATTAATTCGCCCAAAGTCATAGTTTCAAACTGCTATAACACAGGTGCAATAACCAATGGGTGCGGAATTGCTTCAAATGCCGTGGATGTAAAGGACTGTGCAAATTATGGTGACATAACTGCCGGTGCAGGTATTGTTTTCACCTGCAGTGCAAACGGTGACGACACATATGACGGAAGAATCATAGATTGCTTTAACATTGGAAATATAACATCGGGATTTGGAATATGCGAAAGTGCAGGAGATATAACAAACTGCTATAACAAAGGTAATATTATATATGACGATGTGGTTGCATATACCATAAGACCGGGTGCATTCGCAATTGCATATCAGGCGGACAATGTGAAATCATGCTATAATACAGGTGATATGACAGGCTCGCCCTATGCAGGGGGAATCTGCCACACTGCAAGTGGCAATATGACAGATTGCTATAATACAGGGCTTATATCTGCAGACTATCACGCCTGCGGTCTGGCTGTTATGGTTCAAAAAAATGTGACAAATTGCTATAACACCGGGAAGGTTGAAGTGACAGGGCTCTCTTTTTCTCTTGACGGCTCTTTCTCCACTCCCATGGGCGCCCTTGTGGGAGAATGCACGGGAAAAATGAAGGACTCATATAATTCAGGGGACTTTTTCATTGCAGGTAAATCAACATATTTCGGCGGACTTGCAGGACTTTGCGGCAGTATTGAAAATTGCTATAATGAGGGATTTGTTCAATCTGTGGGAATCTTGACCGGCGGAATAGTTTATATTGGTGGAATCTCCGGCGGAATACATTCAGAATCGGGAACCCCCGGAATACGGAATTCATATAACATCGGAGATGTGCATGTTTCCGATTTTGATGCACAAGTTTCAGGGATTTGCTCAGGAGGGTCCGGATATATTGAAAACTGTATAAACACAGGAAATGTAACGGGCGGAGCCGTTGTAGGCATCTCAGGTACACATCCTTACGGAGGGGATGTTTATATTTCAAACTGTGTGAATACGGGCACTTTGACGGTGGTATATGGATATACCACCAGTCATGGAACAAAATACTACCGTGGCACATCCTCGGGTATAGGAGAAGCAACCACAATTTCAGATTGCATAAATACATCCGACGTGGCAGATGCCGGAATCGGAGTGGCAGAGAGGTCAATAACCAATTGTGTAAATCTGGGTAGTGTTACAAAAAATGAAGAAAGTGTAGAGCGTCACAGTAATGATTCCATGTATACACCGGGATTCGGAATCGGTGCTGCAGGAAGTGAGATTTCATATTGCTATAACAAAGGGAATGTTTCGGGTGCTGCGGGCTATGAATGCTATGTTGATGAATACATTGCTCCTTGCGGCATCGGACCCGGAAAAACAGTCCGCAACTGCATAAATGAAGGAAGTGTATCATCATCCGACATCGGATGCGGAATAACACTTATGGCAGGTGCGGTTTATGATTGTACAAACAAAGGTGCGGTCAGCGGAACAAAGGCAGCAGGAATAGCATTTGATGCCAATAACATCGAAAGGTGCCAAAATCTTGCATCTGTCACAGCATCTTTATTTGGCGGCGGAATTGCCGTTGATGCAGAAGGGCTTTCAGACTGTAAAAACACAGGAAATGTTTCGGGAAAAGAGGCAGGAGGAATTTCTGTCTTTAGTGGATATTCTGTCTTAAATTGCATAAACCATGGCAAAGTGACGGCACAAAATGGCGGAGGCGGAATTGTAGCCAGATGTGAAATGGATTCCTATGAATATGACGAAAATATAAGTGTTGGCAGTATTACATACCCAAGCCTTAACCAAACAGCATTTGTGGGATGTAAAAATTATGGAAATGTCAGCGGAAATATGGCTATGGGAATCGGCGACGGAGTGAGCCATTCGGGATGCGAAAATCACGGAAACATAACCTCAGATGAGGAAAGTGCGGGAATTGGCAGAGGAAGAATGTTTGGATGCATAAATACAGGTGATGTGACAGTATATTCATATTCAGGAAATGCAATCGCTTCGGGAATATGTTCCACATCATACTGGCGTCCCAATGTGTTGATTTCAGACTGCAAAAATTCAGGCAAAATTTCTGTTAATGGGCCGGATTTTGCTCTTGCCGCCGGAATTTTCACCGAGGCTTATTGGGATGTAAATGCCTATGTGACAAATTCTCAAAACACAGGCTCTGTTTCTGCTCACTCAAGACACGAAAATGCAGATTGGCCTGTAGGCATATATGCCGGAGGCGTGGGAGGAAGAGTCAGAGATGAATATATGCTCTATATAGACGAGGCATCAGGAAGCACAACATCACCCTCTGCCACAGTGGACACAAAATTTACGGGTGATGAAGCGCACGACAGATATATCGGTGAGGAACGTGTACATTCATCAAAAATTCTTGCCTATGGCGCAATATATGAAGAAGCAAAGGAAATTCTTCCCGAATCTGTTTCCATTTCGGGTCCTGAAATCATAGAAAAAGATGAAGAAGTTCTCTTCTCTTCTGAGGTTTTGCCTGAAGATGCCGACAACAAAGGTCTTGTGTGGTCATCTGACAATCCTACAGTTGCAAGTGTGTCATGGGACGGCACGGTAAAGGGAATTTCCAAAGGAAGTGCAACAATCACCGCAAAAACCTACAACGGAAAAAGCGCAAGTCAGACGGTAACTGTTCAGGAAAATGCGATTTATGTCACCGTAATGGGCTTTAAAAGAGAAAAGCCCGGCGAGTTTTTCCCTCTGGAGGGGGCAAGGGTGAGAGCAGGCGGAGTTTTGAAGACAACAGGAAAGGACGGAAAAACCTGGTTTGAACGTTCTGACCTTCCCGACGCTCCTCTTGCACCTATTCACATTGACGCTGGAGAGGACTATGTTGAAAAAGACGACAGCATAAACCTCGTTTCAAACACCCTGGGCAAAAAGTCCTACACCTACTATCTTGCTGAAAGAGACGATCAGATATATATCAAAAATGCTTTTGTCACCATAGACGGCGAAAAGATGGATATGCTCAATAACCCGGGTATGGTGCATATTCCTCTTTTAAAAGACGGTGAGATAAATAAAACATCCTACCATGTGGATGTGGAAATTGACTGGAACAGATATAAGGACAATCCCGAAGACCAAAGAGTGTGGATAGAGGGAACTGAGAGCCTCAATAAATACAGTATATATGAAAGAGGCGACTGGATTTCCTTTGCAACATTTTTTGATGCGGAAGAACCTTTGCGTCTTGTTGCCACAACCAAAAACAAAGACGGCGAAGAGGTGAGAACGGAAAAGATTCTGCCTTTGGATGTAAAACTTTTAGACGTTTCTCTGGCTGTTGATTCCACAGAAAACCTTCCCATAGATAACATCTATTTCCTTGACAAACTTGGATTTAAAATGTCTCTTGGAGACGTAGGAAGATTTGCAGAAGACATAAAATATGAAAACGGTGTTCTCACTGTTGTATTCAAACTTAATCATTCCAAAAACGAAAAAGCGGCAAAACTTGGAATTCTCACAGGTGATGTGGGACCCAGGGTTGACATAACAGGAACTTTTAAAATCCCTCTGATTTTAAAAGATGATGCAAGATGGTCAGGAAGCATCGGAATAAAGGCCACGGGAAAAGGCGGAAAGATGGGCTATGATTCTTATGACGATGAAGAGGAGAGAACCATAAAAATTTTCGGCCATGAGCACAATTTCTTCATCGGTAACGTGCCTTGCTACATAGATGTGGAATTTGGTGCAGGAGTTGAGGGTTCTCTCGGTGTTGGCGGAACCTATGACGATGTGTTCTTTGAAGGCAAAATCGGCGGATTTTTGGAGGGAAGCATCGGAGGCGGTGTTGGCGGAAGCATTAACGACAATGTGAAACTCAAATTTGGCCCCGAAGGCTCTTTGGAGGTTAAACTTCCTGTAGTATTTTCCTCAGAAGATGGACCGGAGAGCCCCGTAAGTTTTGAACCTGAACTTGAGGGAAGAATAGATGCTCTTTTAGAGGTTGAGTTTTTTGATGTTTTAGAAATTGCTCCAAAGGTGGAACTTGGAAGATACACATGGAACAGACACGACGGCGGAAAATGGGAACATTTTCTTGACAGACTTGACAAAAAGATGACTTTGCAAAGTGTTAATGAAGATTTTGACCTGAAAAACACTTCTCTCAATCCAAAAGGCAGAGAATATCTTGAAAACGGCGGGGGATTTGAAAAAGGCGGATTTTCACTTATGTCATCAGGAGGAGAGGCCTTTAAGAAGATTTTTTCAAATATCCTTGGCAGTGCCGATGCAGAAACAGTTTTGACAAACGCAAACAAAAGGATTATTTTCACAACAGATAATCCCGAGAGAGATTCATATAACGTTATGTCACTTGTCTACACAGATTATGAAAAGGGCATGTGGACAGAGCCAAAAGAAATAGACAACGATGAAACTATAGATGCCAATGCAAGTGCTCACGGAAACTTTGTTGTGTGGGAAAACCTTGGGTCTGTGATGAAAAGCAACATGACCATTGGAGATTTCCTGAAAGACACTGACATAAAGGGTGCAGTGTTTGATGGAGAAAAATATGTGGTAACATCTCTTTGTGATGATGATGTGTATGACTTTAGTCCGAAAGTTATATCCAAAGACGGCAAAGCCTTTGCGGCATGGCTTTCAAACTCTGAATCGGATATTCTGTCATCTGAGGGCATAACAAGTCTTAATTATTGCTTCTATGACGGACAGTGGACAGATGTTTTGAAAATTGAAGACATAGGTCAGGTTACAAACATTAATGTTCTCTACAACGGACAAGAAGGAAAAATTATCTATAAAAAAGGCACAGAACTCTATTGCGTATCCACTTTGGATAACACTGCCAAAAAGGTGTTTGATGATGTGGGAAGATATGGGGCGGCAGAACTTGGCGAAAATCTTTTGTGTGCAACATTTGATTCTGAGGGCAACCTTTTTGTAAAAGATGAATCGGGCACATTGCATACAGTTGAAACCTACTATAACAAGTCCGAAAATCCATATATCCTTTCAGATGGCGGGATTGTGAGAATATTCTGGACGGAATCTGACGGAATATACTACATCACCAACATCTCGGGAAAATGGAGCAACAGACTTTGCTATAAGAAAGGAGTTTCTTTTGTGGGGGATATAAGCGGTGTTATATCAGAAAATGCCCCGTCTCTGACATTCTTTGCAAGAGAAAATTCCATAACCGATCTTATCCATATGGCGGGATCGGGTGAAGACAGCCTTTTCCTTGAAGAGGCAAGAGCCGACCATAGCGAAGAAATCGGAAAAGTTGTTGCAAGAGTGTACAACAACTCTGAATATCCCATGGAAAATGTCACATTGAAAGTGACAAAAGGCGGAGCAGATGTTGAGGGTGAATATGAAACCATAACCATAGACCCCGGATGCGAAGCAGAAATTTCTGCGTCCCTTTCTGCCATAGACTCTTTTGAAGCCACAAAACTCAAAGTCTATGCTGTGTGCGGTGAAGATATAACAGATGGAAAAGATGTTATCTACACACAGGGAGACATATCTGTTTCAAGGGCGTTCTTCACAAAAGATGAGGCAGGAGATGAATTTTTAAATATTCATGTTACAAACTCGGGCACAACAAAAATTGCCTCGACAGATGTGAATGTATATGAAAATTCACAAGATTCTTCACCCATTTATTCATTCAAAATCGGTGCTCTTTTGCCGGGAGAAACATCAGAGGTGAGATTAGAGCACACTCAAAACCCCGATGTGGTGTATTACATCAGAGCAGATGCAGATTCAGATTCTGACGAATACAACAATTTTGATATCATTGCCTATGAAAGAGTGGAGGAACAAATTCAGAAAAGTGAAAACGAGATATCTTTTGACTCTCAGACAAAAGATTTAAAAATCAAAGTTTCAAAAGATGGCTTTTTATCAGATTCCGGAACAGTTATTGCCGCACTTTATGAAAAGAGCGGAAAACTTCTTGAAGTGAGAAAAGATACGTTCAAATCAGAGGATGAATATGTTGAAAAAACATTCACTTTGACAAAGGCAAAAGAAGATTGCTTCATAAAAATTATGTATGTTTCGGATTTGGAAAAATTAAAACCCTTAAGAAAGTCTATGCAAATGGGTGTATGAAATGAAAATGGACTGTAAAAAAACTTTGTTTTTTTACAGTCCATTTTGCGTGGGAATAGGAAAAAAAGATTCAGAATTGTCAAATCGAACTCAAAGCAAGGCGAAGCCATGCTTTGAGTGATAACCCGAAGCTGTACATAGGTACTGCAAGGGTGAGATTTGGCAACAGCAAAAAGGCAAATAATAGAAGAAAAACATCTCAAAAAAAGATGTTTTTCAACATTTGTAGTAAAATCAGGTGATTTACTGATTTATTTTGTGTGCTATATTCATTATTATTACTGCCTTTTTGCAGTCTGGACTTTTTTTACATTCCCTTATTGGTTTGCTGTTAAATTGGAATTTAGCGGATTGATGAAAAAAGACTAAGGCGTAAGCCTTCCCCTTGAGTAACTAATGATTATTCCATGCATTGTAGGGTTCGGCGGTTTCTGGCGATCCCTAAAACACAGTATTTTCGGTGCATCCTAAAGGCTGCACCCTACAATATCTTGTTTAATCAGTGTTTACTTGAGGGGAAGGTGGGTATTGCGAAGCAAAACCCGGATGAGGTGTAAGTGATGCCCCAAGAACACGCAGTGTGATTGGTTGGCAGAACTTTTCGCACATAAATATAAAACCTAAAATATTTATGCTCGTTATAAACAAGACACCTTACCACCGCCTGACGGCGGAGGGGCTGTCTCTTTAATCGTATAAACAAGTAAATTGGAGTTTAAGTGACACCCCAAGAGTGCGAAGCACGATTGGAAGGTGGAACTTATGGCAAAACGTCCAATGAGTGGAGCACCCTCTTACGGTGCGAACACGAATTGATGACGTTGATGGCTAGCGCTCTGTTTGAAGATGAATTTTCCACCAGAACGAAAGGCTCGTCATCAAGCGTATGCGAAGATGACTGAGGGGTTGTCAGAAAACTGATAAAAGTCTCAAATATCGAATTTGAGTAATTTGCTACAACCCCTCCGTCTTTGCCTTACGGCAAATCCACCTCCCCTTACACAGTGGAGGCTTTCGCTTTAGCCTTGTTTCATCTCCCCGACAAACTCCAATTTTTCGCATAATTATGCACATTA
>JAZONV010000083.1:0-7879 GCA_045654685.1 Clostridia bacterium
ACCTGCTTGCAGTGCATCTTTGAAATTCACCGACCTTAATAAGCCGGAGCACGAAAACTACAAAGAAGCTATCGCTTGGGCGGTTGAACAAGGTATCACAAACGGAACATCAGATACAACCTTCAGCCCCGGAAGTACCTGTACCCGTGGTCAGATTGTGACTTTCCTTTGGAGAGCTGCACAAAAAGGCTTAATATAATTTAAGGGTAATTATTTGCGAATAATTTTGGAGGAAAAATATTATGAAAAAGATTTTTGCACTTTTACTTATGGTGATTATGTCAGTTACACTTCTTGCAGGTTGTGGTACTGATCCTGTTTATGAAGACCTTTCTAACTTCCTGAATGTTGAAATGGTTGAAGTTAATGCTGAATATGAAAAGCTTACCGCAGAGGTTGGAACTTGGGAAACCCTCGAAGATGATATTGCTATAAAGAAAAGCATTGGTGATACTCTTCTTCCTCTTGTAAACGGTTCTCTTGAAAAGCTTAAAGACATCAATCCTGAAACAGAAGAAGTTAAAGCAATAAAGGATAAATATGTTAAGGTGATGGAAACTTATAAGACAGGATTTGAAGCACTTTCTGAAGGTTGTGAAACTCAGGATGAAGCAACAATCAATACAGGAAGCCAAAAACTTGAAGAAGCTGTTACGCTTCTTAATGAATACAACAAGGCATTAGAAGATCTTGCAAAAGAACACGGCTCAGAAATTGAGTATTAATAGAGCATTAGTGTATTGAAGGAAAACTGAATGTAAAAATCACCAAGGGCACTCCAAGAAACGGAGTGCCTTTGGTGTATCTGACGATATGATGATAGCAAAAAATAATTTACTTAATTTACAATACAGTAGAGATAATTAAATTAAACGGAAATGAAGTTGAATGATTTCAAACTTGCGTTTCGATTACAAAAGGGGCTGTCTCTTTAATCGTATAATGTGCATAATTATGCGAAAAATTGGAATTTATCTCACTAATGATAATGATAAAAACGCAAAAGCGAAAGCCCTCCTTGCCTAAAGGAGGGTGGCGCGCGACAGCGTGACGGGAGGATTCATTATTCATAGAAATATGCACAAATGCTGTGTTTTCTATTGATTGTGTAAAGAGAATCCCCCTGTCAATCCTTTCGGATTGACATCCCCCTTTAGGCAAGGGGGACATTTTTTTGCTCTTTAGCGTAGGTTTATTAAACCGCTAAACTCCAATTTATTAGTTTATACAATTAAAAAGACATCCCCTTCTCGGATTACAATTAAGCGTTTTAAAACTAAAAAAGAAGCGCTGAATTGTAATTCAGCTTAACTTATCATATTCAGGAGATTTATGAAATACAAAATCTCCTGTTTTTATTCGACTTTCTTAAGGTTTTGCGAAAATACATTGAATTTGTATAATTGTTGTGTTATAATATAAAATGATAAATTAAATTAATTTTGAGGTGACTGTTTTGATTATATCCTATAATAAGTTATGGAAATTATTGATAGATAAAAAACTCAGTAAGGTTGACTTGCGTAAAAATGCCGATATTGCACCAAATACAATGACAAAGTTAAGACGAGATGAACCGGTTTCAATGTTGATACTTTTAAAAATAGCTGAATATCTTGAATGCGATATAAGTGATATGTGTGAATTTGTAAAGGAGGAAAAGTAATATGAACTTTGAGAAAATACAAGAAAAGAAACTTAAATACGAACAAAACAAGCATAAGATAAGTCCGATTACTTTATCTTCATACGAAAAAGATTTTGAACTTACTTTTACTCACAATTCAACTGCTATTGAAGGAAACACTCTGACACTTATGGAAACAAAAGTTGTTTTGGAAGACGGAGTTGCGATAGGCGGAAAAAAGCTTCGTGAAATATACGAGGTTATTAATCATAAAAAAGCATATGGTTATGTAAAAAAATGCATTGCAGAAAAGAAACCTTTAGATGAGAATATCATTAAAGACCTACATGCAATACTTACAGAAAATATAATAGTTGGCGGTATATACAGAAATGAAGAAGTTCGTGTAAGCGGTGCAGGATTTACTCCCCCTGCCGGAAACGAAATGTATATGCAGATTAAAAATTTCTATGAAGATTTAAAAATAAAAGAAAAAGAATTAAATCCAATAGAACTTGCTGCATGGACACATTCTGAATTCGTACGAATTCATCCCTTCGTTGACGGCAACGGCAGAACAAGCAGATTGATTATGAATTATCAGCTTTTGCTTAACGGATATTTACCCGTTTCTGTTGCCAAAGAAAATAGGCTTGATTATTATAATGCGCTTGAACAATATGCAGTAAATGGAGATTTAACCGTTTTTGCGGACTTCGTTGCAGAATTAGAAGAAGTGCAGTTAGATGAATATATAAAGTTAGTATGAATAAATTTTACTTGACCCATAGTTGACTGTGGTTCTCAGAATGGCCTTGAAGGACTTCTTAACAGATATTTTAAATAAGAATAAAACGTTGAAACAACAACAAATTCTAAACTATTTGGAGACAGAGAAATCTGTCTCCATTTTTGTTTCTGCCATTTGACTTGTACTTTTCTTGTACCTTTTGAATTTTGATACATCCAAAATACTTTGATTCTTGTACCTTTTAATTCTTATATCTTCACCTGTTTTTGAATATTATAGTATCAGAAAGGAGATTATTTATGAAACTCAAAAAATATGTATTTTTACTTGTTGCTGTTTTATCTGTTTCTGCAATGGTTGCATGCTCACCACGGGAAGTTGAACAAAAACTTGATGATGCAGAAAACTCCGTGGAGAGAAATTTAGACAAGGCAGAGGACAAAATCGAAAACACACTAATGCCGAACACCAATAGTTCTGCATCGGACAAATCCGAAATTTCTTCCAAGCAAGCGGAGGAAACAGCACTCAAGCACGCAAAATTTGCAGCAGAAGATGTGAGCGGATTGCACTCCGAATATGAATCTGACGACAAATTCCCCCACTATGACGTTAACTTCTATGTGGGGAACATGGAATATGAATATAAAATACATGCCAAAACCGGCGATGTTTTAGCCTTTGAAATGGATGATTGATTCCTTTTCCAACAAACAAAAATTAATTTAATTTAAAGAAAAAACTGCAAATTCCGATACAATAAAAATACACCTGATGAAGACTTTACAGCTTCATCAGGTGTGTTTTTATTGCCTTGTTTGACAACATTATTCATCATATCTGATGTGATGCAATTATTGTACCATCCGAATTTCTCACTTCAATATATACCGAAGATACCGGTATGCCATTTGAAACCATCATATTATAAATTTCGTACATATCAGCTCTGTCACTCGGGAATTTATTGGCAACATATTCGTTCACCGTAGTCTTGTTTGCGTATGTGCGAGCTGTTGCTATAAACATCATGAGGTCGCCTTTTGCTCTCCAGATGGTCTTCCAGTCAGAGTTATACGGGTTATTTTCGTTTAGGTCATCTGCAAATATCGCTACAGGATTGTAGTACATATCTTCTATCAAAAGTGAAATTTCTCTCACGTCGTTATCATATTCAACTGTTCCAAACTCTACAAGCGCATTGAAATTAATGATAGTCTGTCCGTTAATGTTGCAGCTTATCATCTCGATGCCGTTAACATATGTAGTTATGTCCGTATAAAGAATGCTCTTACGCTTATTGTTACTGCCTATTTCCCAGAATTTGCTGTTGGTGTTCTGGGGATCAATTGAATAAATTGAGTGATTACGGTCTAAATAAAGACTTCTGGAATAATCATCATAATAAACATCAAATCCGTAATGACGTAAATCCTCCACGCATATATATGTGCTTCCGTCCACATTGTATGATTCAATCTGATATCCGTTGATTGTAGCCACAATGTCTGTAGGCTGTGCATAGCCAACAACAGCCCCCACCTTTGCCGCGCTGACCGATGTTGTGACAAACGGAATCACTATCATCATGATACAGATAATTGCAACCAGTTTTTTTGTAATGTTTTTCAAAACAATCTCTCCTTTTTGTTATTTTACTGTGCAGTAATCCTTAATCCCATACAGTAAAAATTTAATTATATTGCCACATAAAATTGCATATGACTTTATGTATGATACCATAATTTTTTATTGTTGTAAAGAGCTTTTATAAATGTGCCGTTCTATCACAACGGATTATTTTTAATAAATAAAATATCAGGCAAAATTATAACATTTGACAATGGCATAAAAGACAATAATCCATATAGATGAAATGATATCCGCCACTAAATCTTATTCATCGGATTAGGAATCTTTATTATACAATCAGCAGGATTTTGCCCGGAATTTATTCTTGACACAAAGATGAAATTCCTGATATAATTATCACAGCTTTAGTAAATACTAAAGTTACATCATATGTAATCATAAAACAAGGAGGAAGTAATTATGGAAAAATATGTTTGCCCATGCGGATATGTATATGATCCCGAAATCGGAGATCCCGATACAGGAATCGCTCCCGGAACATCATGGGAAGATGTTCCCGAAGATTGGGTTTGCCCCACTTGCGGTCTTGGAAAAGATGCATTTGAACAGGAATAATCCCGATTGAGCTTCTTATGATATCAAAGGGATGTAAAAAAAGTCCAGACTGCAAAAAGGCAGTAATAATAATGAATGTAGAATGCAAATAAATCCATAAATTGCATGATTTTGTTTCAAATGTTGAAAAACATCTTTTTCGAGATGTTTTTCTCCTATTACTTGCCTTTTTGCTATTGCCAAATCTCACCGCTCGACGTACTTTTGTACGCCTTCGGGTTATCACTCAAAGCTCGGCTCTGCCTTGCTTTGAGTTCGATTTGTCAATTCTGAATCTTTTTTTCTATCCTCGCGGGGCTGTAAATTACTTCTTACGAATTAATTTACAGCCCCTTTTTTGCTATGCAACAATATAATTATAATCACACAAAAATCTGTGGATTTGACAAATACATTTTGTAATGGTATACTGATTTTGTGCATATAAAACAGTATAAGAAAGGTCTGAATCAGTTTGAAAAAATATTTATGCCTGATTATGGCACTAATTTTCACCTTGCTTTCACTAAACACCTATGCGGACAAATCTGAACCCATTATCCCGATAATGACTAAAATCACGGAGCCGACTCTTCCATCTACATATGTTAAAGATGAGCTCTGTCTTATGTCTCAGTCCCAATCTTTAGATGATTACCTGAAAGAACTGTGGACAAACAAAACCACATATGTGAAAATCTATGATCACTTCAAAATACCGACAAATGAATTTTTTGAGTTGTACTGGAAAATTCTTCACGATAATCCCGAATTTTTCTGGGTAGGTTCCGAAATCACAAACGCCCGTGCATTATCCGGTAATATATACGATTTTAAAATCACATATGATTATACCGATCCCGATGTGATTGCAGAGAAAAAAGCCGCTCTTGACATGGCAACATCAGATATTCTGATGCATATCACCGATGATATGTCAGATTTTGAAAAAGTTATGACGGTTCATGACTACATGGTTCTCAACTACACATATAACACAAGTGACGTCATGCATTCAATTTTTATAATGACCGAAAAGGTCGGAGTTTGCATGGGATATGCACTTACGTTCAATCATCTTATGAACGTTTTGGGAATAGAATCAACCTATGTTTCTTCTCCACCGGAGTATATGAATCATGCATGGAATCTGGTAAAAATTGACGGAGAATGGTATCATATTGATGTGACATTTGATGACCCCACATATGACAAATATGCATCTGTACGACACACTTATGCACTTTTAAGTTCAGATGCCATAGAAAATGCACCAACACCACACATAGGCTACGACCTCGGAGATCTGAAAGCGGATTCTACGCTTTATGACAATGCCCCCTGGAGAGATTCCCTTGGCTCAATTGTCCAATGCAATTCTAAAATCTACTACATTTCCAACAATTCCGTAATGGATGAAGACGGAAACATCATTCGTAAAAATCTGGATGTTGACGGCAATGGTTGGAACATATACAAAGACGGAATATATAACTATACCTCTCCAACAGCATATACAGGGCTTGCCACCTACGGAAACTGTATTTTCTACAATACCGACAAAGCCATATACTCCTACGACACAACCACAAAAACAGAAACCAAAATCCTCACAGAGCTTGGCGTATGCGGAATTTTTACAGACAAAAACATTCTGAAATATTCAAAATACAATATGTCAACATCAAGCATTGAATATGCCGGTGAATTTGTTGCCAAAAAAGAAGATGGTCCGGTAATCGGAAGTTCAATCCATGCAGACGGAAAGATTATTACTCCGATCTATGTAGAGGAAGACTCACACATCATTGTTTTTTGTCACAACAACGTCCATAACCAACTTTTCCACATTGACGGACACGGATCTTTTTCGGTGGAATCCGAAACAGGCGACATATTCTTCTGGACAGATAAATTGAAACCACTTTCCAAAAAGCATCACGTGGAATGATTCTCTGATTATAAAACACGAAACATAAAATAAATTAACATATGCCGTCCGATTTGATTTTTCCTTCAGGTAATTTAGGGATTATTAATTTGGACGGCATTATTGCACAATTAAACATACAGCCACTTAAATTTAAAACATTTACTAAATCAGGGAATATTTTAAGTATTTTTGCACATAATAGAGCCTATAAAATGCTTAATTTGTGCATATATGAACGAAATGGCAATTTTTTTTAAAAAAGTATTGACAAAGACTCTCAAAACTGTTATAATTCTTTAAGTCGGTTGACGGCAGATAATCAGATGGCACGCGGGTGTAGTTCAATGGCTAGAATCTCAGCCTTCCAAGCTGATTGTGTGGGTTCGATTCCCATCACCCGCTTTTTCATTTTTGCGCCTGTAGCTCAGCTGGATAGAGCATCTGCCTTCTAAGCAGAGGGTCGGGAGTTCGAGTCTCTCCAGGCGCGTAAAATTCCTTTTCCGCAACCCAGGTTACACTTACCACATGGTGGGTATAGTTCAGTCGGTAGAGCGCCAGATTGTGGTTCTGGATGTCACCGGTTCGAGTCCGGTTACCCACCCCACTATTTTTATCGTATTGGGCTGTAGCCAAGTCGGTAAGGCACCAGATTTTGATTGTGGCATTTCGTAGGTTCGAGTCCTGCCAGCCCAGTCCCTTTTGGGCAAAAGGATTTCCAATAAAACTAAATATGGGCCACTAGCTCAGTCGGCAGAGCACTTGACTTTTAATCAAGGTGTCCGGAGTTCGAATCTCCGGTGGCTCATAAAAAAGAACGCATATAGCGTTCTTTTTTTGTGCCTTTAAGGAGATTTGAACTCCGGGGAGTCAGACCTAGGAAGTCAAGTGCTCTTGGCGACTGAGTTAGGCGAAGTCGGTAGCACAGCCGCCGACTGCTTCCGGTGGAAGATGAAAGGAGGCGGCTGTGGCGCAGCGGTTGCTGACACCTCCTGTGAATCAAGCCTGAGGCGCAGATGAACAGAAGAGGTGACGTATGCCAAAACTTCCGGCGAAACAAGCACCCACTTACGGTGCGCAGTTGAGTCGTAGAAGTTGACGGCCGGGAAGGGTGCACCCCTTGTGGGTATCCCCTTCCCTTCGGGCACCGCAAGTGTCGTCCCATCTTTTGCTATGGTTTGATGAAATACGGCAGACCATCCAACTTTTGCAAGGTGTCCGGAGTTCGAATCTCCGGTGGCTCATAAAAAAGTGCGCTAACACGCACATCAACACCCCTACCCCTCAATCTTGAGGGGTGGGGGTTTTCTTTTTTCTAATTTTAATGTAAAATATTCATATGAGTATTTTACAAAAAATTTTTTCAGACCATTTCCATAAGCTT
>JAZONV010000084.1:0-2682 GCA_045654685.1 Clostridia bacterium
TTTTTAGTTCTTTTTCCATTTTATCGATATCTTTTAGGACTTCATTTATTTCGTCATCTGATACTTCAAAAATATTATCACTAACCCAATTTTCCAATATATCCAGTCCAACTTCTAACATCTGTTTCTTTGTCATAATTAGATTTCTCCTTTTCTTACAATACATATGCTTCAATATTTTCTTTGTCGTTTCTCTTTTGGTAAATCAAGTGTCTTGCTTCCTCAATTCGATTAGCAACTTCTTCCAGTTCTTTGCGGTCATCGGACTTGAACATTATCATATATCTACCCTCAACACGAATGCTTTGAACATATAAGGTATACACTCCTTTACCACACTCGTCCTCGCTCAACACGGAATAAGCAACAAATTCAGATTCTTTCTTTTCCATATCAATGGTCTCCTTTACAAAAATTATTTCGCCATCCAGCGGTTTCGCTGTTCGGCAATATAAATATGAAAGGTCATTTGAAAAATCGAGAAAAATAAAAATCCGTGGTACTTTGACCACGGATTCTGTTATTATTCTGTTTCATCCTCAACAAATCCAAGTGCTTTTACGAGTTCAAGTGTGTCACTCAACTCTTTCAGAACTACATCATATTTAGCATTAAGCACATCACCTTGCTTCAATGCTAAGTCAACACCTTTTGACCATTCTTCTCGCTCTGATGTTAGGTCTTCAACTTTCTTGCTCAAACCTCGCATCTCTATCCTGAGTGAATTTTCTAATTCTGCCTGTGCCAAAGGAGACAAACGGTTATAAACGGTTTTAAGACTCATTCTCTGATTCCTCCTTCAACTGTTTCTGAAACTTATCGAGACGGTAATCCAATGTATCTAACAGCATCTGTTCTGTCTTCCAGTCAATATAAGATAACTTGTAGCACAAGAAAACTATTGCCTTCGCCATATGGCATACTCGGATGCCGTATGATGGTGTGCTGTTAAATCCAGTACGAACAACTGCTCCGTACATCTCATTTAATGCAGTCGTTTTTCTGCTAAATTCATCTCGTCTAAGAATGGCGATTTCCGCTGCTAACTGTGAAATTTTAGAACCACGATTTTTCTCATCCTGTTCTGCTTCAATCCAGTCCATCACATTATAAACATGGGTTCTATCTATGTTATCTGCCATTGTTATTGCCCTCCTTCTTCAAAAGACTTTTCAGTTCTTCCTTGCGAAGTTTCAAGCATTTTCTCTCTTCCTCAGACATAGCACTGGAATTATAAATGAGGTCATTCCTAACCTCGTCCAGTTCCTTTCTGATTTCATCAAAATCAATGAAATCATCATCGGCAGGAATTGCTGATAAAACCACTTCGCTCAGTAATTGAGATACACTGATTCCTTTATCCACTGCTTGTTTCTTGATTTGCTTCTTGTATCTTTCAGTACAATTAAATCTTAAATCTGCCATAATAGCATTTCTCCCTTCTAAAATTATTCTGCGAAA
Source organism: Clostridia bacterium (assembly GCA_045654685.1). Taxonomy (GTDB): domain Bacteria; phylum Bacillota; class Clostridia; order UMGS1810; family UMGS1810; genus RGIG1828. The sequence continues at coordinate 1,462 of JAZONV010000084.1, forward strand.
CTGCTGTTTCGCTCTAATTAAAGAATGCGATAAACGGTATTTATTCGGGGGAAATGTACTGTGCGAAAGTGGTTGTACCCTCGGAGAGCCCAAATGAAAGTCTGGTGAACACTCATAATATTGTGAGTGTACCAACGGAATTTCATAATATTGGGTTTATTATAAAATGTCCCATTTTGTAATAAAAAAGAAAACTATCATACTTTCTATATAAGCATAGAAAGGAGATTTTATTATGGCATACGAATTAACCGTTTCTTTCCACAAAGGGAACTGTTCATCCAGTAACCTTGAACACAATAGGCGAACCATCAATGTGCCACACAGTGACCCTTCACGAAAACATCTCAATGTGTGTTACATAGATGAACCAATTGAAATCGCTTATGAAAAACTTTTTGGAAAAGCAACCGAACAGTACAACAAAGGCAAAAAACCATCAAGACAGATAAAAAACTACTATCAGCACATAATGAAGCAATACCAGACTGGTCAAGAAAAATTGGAAAAAGCAATAAGTTCCGGTGCATCCAGAGAGGAAATAAGAAGAATAAAGAGCAGATATCCCAAACCATATTTTGAGGTCATTATTAGTCTCGCAAACCGTGATTGCTATGAGGGAGCATTTTCTACCTTAGGTAAGAATGCAGAGATGACAGCAGAAATTCTAAATCGCTATATGGAAGATTTTCAAAAGAGAAATCCACACCTTTATGTCTTCTGTAGTTACCAACACCGAGATGAGGTTCAGGGTATAAATCACATCCATTGTGCATACATTCCGTGGACTGACCTTCCTGGTCGTGGTCTTCCCAAAAGAGTATCTGAAAACGGTGCCTTTATTCAACAAGGATTGACCAGTGGCGAATTTCTGGATTATGGTACTGTTCGTTTTCAAGAGCAGGAACGACAGGCACTTGCAGAGATAATGAAAGAGTACGATTTGAATATGGTAGATAACAAGCATTCCCGAAACCACATATCAAAAGAAGAATACATTTTGAAAAAGGAACAGGAAAAAGCAAAAGCAGATGCAGAGCAAATAGACCAAGAAGCAGATGCTTTATTGGAAGAGCAAGACAGATTCATAGAATTTGTGCAGAACAGCGACCAAGCGATTTCATATCTGCAATCATTGGAGAATGAGGAATTGCGAAAGAAAAGCGAACAGCAGGACAAGGCGATTGCCGATGCTTGGAATGAGTTCAACCAAAGCACATC
>JAZONV010000085.1:0-2981 GCA_045654685.1 Clostridia bacterium
TAGCCGTCGGAGAGCCGAACTTAGCACGCTCTGCATTTGTGAAAAAACACATCTTTTTTGATTGTCAAGCTCGAAGGGCGTCAGCCCATCTTCGCTTTCCGCACTAAAAATATGCATTTTTTCACAGATGGAGAGTTTGAAGAAGTTTTTGCAACAAATTCATAGCAAGACAAGGAAAAAGCACAGGTAATACGAGTGTATTCCCGAGCATTTTGACGAAGTATTGCGTAGAATTTGCCGCAAAAACCGTACTCAGTTCGACTCTCCGGCGGCTACCGTTCAGAAAAAGAATATTACATATGTTTAACTACAAAAAATCAGGCATAGGAAAGGCGGCTGCATAAAACGCTGCAACCGCCATCAAAATTCCATTATTCAATTTTGACTCCAACTATTGACAAAGAGCCTGATATTCTAACCATACCTGATTATTTTATAATATCTACTGCATCTATGATAGGTCTTACATTGCCAAGTTCATCCCAGATGAATGCTTTGTATGTGTAGTTTTCGTTATAAATAGCATCTGCTTCTTCACATCCCAAAGTGTTTGCACCCTTTTTGAGAGTTATATCTACAGGTGCTGAAATACCAACAAGTTTATTGCCATCATATGATGCAATAAAGAATTTACCGCTGATTTCTTCACCTGCATTATAGCAGTTGATGTAATAACCGTTGATTATGTTATCCCCAGCGTAATGCCAGAAACCTACCTCGGGAACAAATCCGGTAGCTTCCACATCTTCAACATAATAACCATTTGCTGCAAGTTCATAAATCTGATAGTCAGACTCTGTCTTGCCGAGGTCTTCTTCATTTTCCGGCCATCTGTGATTTTCTACAGTAAGGGTATATACAATTGTGTCACCTTCTGTAGGAACAAAGGTATATATGTTATCAACTGCCTGACCGGCTTCACTACCCTGGGTTGCAGCCTGGCTGTCTACAACCTTTGTAAAGTTGCCGTTATTTCCGATTTCAACAGAAACTTTAAGTCCATTATTGTTAAGCCATCTTTCTGTAACTGTTACAGAAGAAATTTCGTATACACCATCAAGAGAAGCAACAACTTTAAGTCCTTCTGCTTCCTGGGCAGCTTTTTCACTCTTATACAAGCTGTCTCCCTCTTTGAGACCGTCTGCCATTGCACTTACGGGATGGAACTGTTCGTTTCTGGTGGCAATGTTTGCAGAAATGCTGTTGAGAGCATCTTTCATTACATTCAGTTTGTCTTTAACAATATCTGAACCAAGATCTGAAGATTCATATTGTTTAACAGCGTCAAGATATACTTTAGTTCCTTCGTTTTCTGCCTGGTCAAACCAGAAGTCACTGATTGCCCATGCAGAAGTTGTTGTGATTTTTGCAATTTTTACACCATCTGCAACAAGTTTGCCATTTACCCAAACATATGCAGTAACACCTGATGCTGCATCTTCAGCTGAGAAGTCTGCTGCAACCTTAATGTCATACCATTTGCCAAGTTCAAGCTGAACACCGGTGAGTATTATTCCCGGTTTAAAATTAGTTTCCGTTTTGCCTGCAGGTGCATATTCACAGGCACCTAACTTTCCACCAAGTACAATCTGACCGTTTTTGTTGATATTCACAATACTGTATCCGCCGTCATTTTCGTTTGTACCAAATCCGGCAAATCCGCCTTCATATTTGATGGAGAATTCATTCCAGAGCACATTAACACCTTCGTAATTTGAAGGATATCCTGATTTTCTTGCACGGAGAAGGAAGCCGTTGTTTCCTTCGGAGAGTCCGCCTGATGTTGCAACATTAACCTCAATAACCTGTCCTCTTTCGGGATCTGTTCCGCGTTTAGCATTAAGATGATCTCCAGCCGGTGAATGAGTTGTTGAACCGTCAACATTTTTTAAGAATCCAATATCATCATTTATCCAGTTTTCAATGTCAAAGTCAAAATGTGTTTTTGTTACTTTGATATCGGATGATTCAATCTCACCCAATTCGGCAGTTTCATATACTTTTACATCGTCAACATATGCTGTTGTTCCTTCTTTTTCTGCCTGGTCAAAGAAGAGTTTCTGGTATACCCAGCCGGATGTTGTTTTGATTTTTTCAACTTTTATACCATCTGCAACAAGTTTACCATTTACCCAAACATATACAACAGCACCTGTTTCACCATTATCTGTGAAGTCTGCTGCAGCCTTAATGTCATACCATTTTCCAAGTTTAAGCTGAACACCATCGAGTATTATAAACGGTTGATATGTATTCCCCGCTTCATCTGCAGTCTTATATTCATTGTAACCGAACTTTGAACCAAGTTCAATCTGACCGTTTTTGTTGATGCTCACGATACTGCGTGCACCGTCATTTTCGTTTGTGCTAAATCCGGCAAATCCACCTTCATATTTGATTGAGAATTCATTCCAGAGAACCTTAACGTTGCTGTAATCTGCAGGAACAACAGAGCCGCTGCCCATTCTTGTACGGAAAAGGTAGCCGACTGGTGCGTATCCACCAGATGTCGCAACATCAACCTTCATAACCTGTCCTCTGTCGGAATCAGCGTAGCGATAAGCTAAAGAATAATCTCCATTTGGATCATGTCCAATTGTGGAACCGTCCTTATTTTTTATGAATCCAATATTATCGTTTTCCCATTTTTCAATGTCAAAGTCAAAATAACTTTTTGTTACCGCGTCATCGCCCGCGTCATCATCACCGGGAATTTCAATCTCACCCAATCCGGCAGTTTCATATGTTTTAACATCGTCAACATATGCTGTACATTCAGTTTCTGCCTGGTCAAAATAGAAGTCCTGGAATCTCCATGGGAATCCTGAGGAAATTGCAGGGATTTTTGTACCATAGGCAACAAGTTCATCATTTACCCATACATATGCGAGAACGCCTGAAGTTGCATCTGTAAAGTCTGCTGCAACTTTAATGTCATACCATTTTCCAAGTTCAAGCTGAACATCGGGAATGATTGTTCC
>JAZONV010000086.1:0-28299 GCA_045654685.1 Clostridia bacterium
TTAAGCACTTCTTCAACATTGTGAAAGCGGTTATAAAAAACTCTGTTTGTTATTCCTAAATGATTTAATATCTTGCGGACATTAACATTGTGCGCCCCTTCAGTTGTGGCAAGATATGACGCAACATCAATTATTTTTTGCGACATTTCATCAACAATCAACTCTTCATTTGTGTTTGCCATAGGAGCACCTCCTTGTTCAGCACACACAGTGCTGAGTATATATTACCACATTTTTCTTGTCTTGTCAACGGATTTGAAAAATTTTAGTACATTAACAATAAGTTTTTGTAAACCAAAATGCAACACCTGCTTGCATCTATAATTCATACACTCAAAATTATAAAACACATAAACATGTATTGCATTTCACTTTACAATTAAGCCTTATACAACAACAACAAATTCTTTAAGGCGGGATTTCTAAGGTCAAGCTATCGAACCCAAAAATATTATTAGATAAATACCTCTCCTAATAAGCCTTTAATATAACATAAAAATACATGCACCGCTTTTCGGAATTGAAACGAAAAAGCGGTGCATTTTACTTTGAGAAAAGTTCAGAGTGAATTTGTTTTCCTGTTTTCAGCAATAAAAACCGTGTTTTTTCCTATTCTTTTTTATATATTTCACGTGGAAACTTATCTTTTAGAGAAAGTCCCTTATTTAAGCGGTTATGAGCAAAGAAAAAGAAGCGTAACTTTGTATCAAAATTACGCTTCTTTTTGGCAGCGCCAGAAGGACTCGAACCTCCGAAATGCCGGAATCAGAATCCGGTGCCTTACCAACTTGGCGATGGCGCTATATTTATGTATTCCTCAAAGGTACGAACGATATTATAGCAGAAGTTTATTCTCTTGTCAATACTTTTTTTGAAATTTTGTAAGTTTATTTCCAAACTTTTTAAGGATTTAATACGCTAAAGTTTAAAAAGTCAGTATTTTCAAGTGTTTATAAAGATTTTTTCCAAAAAGGCAAAGGTTTGATAAATAATTATCAATTTGTAACTCTTTTTTCCCTTTTTATTTCCTTATCTATTGACTATTGCTCATTTTGGGAGTATAATATATGTTAATTTATTTTCAGAAAGGAACGATAATTATGAACAGAGTTTATAACTTTTCAGCAGGTCCGTCTGCACTCCCACTTCCCGTTCTTGAAAAAGCGCAGGCAGAACTTGTATGCTACGGAAATTCAGGAATGTCAGTAATGGAGATGAGTCACCGCTCTTCAGATTATCAGAAGATTATAGATGATTGCGAAGCACTCCTGAGAGAACTTTTGAATATTCCCGAAAACTACAAAGTGCTTTTCCTTCAGGGCGGAGCATCCAGCCAGTTTGCTATGATTCCCCTCAATCTCTATGGTGAAAACAAAAAAGCAGACTATGTATTAACAGGTCTTTGGGCAAAAAAATCCCAGAAAGAAGCATCAAGATATGGCGATGCTAAAATAATCGCATCATCCGAGGATAAAGTATTCAACTACATCCCCAAACTTGACAAATCAATGTTCACACCCGATGCAGATTATGTTCACATTACATACAATAACACCATCTACGGAACAAAATATGCAAACGTTCCCGACACAGGTGACGTTCCCCTGGTTGCAGATATGTCATCATGCATCCTTTCAGAACCCGTTGATGTTTCAAAATTCGGTATGATTTATGCCGGTGCACAGAAAAACATGGCTCCTGCAGGCTTAACTGTTGTTATCATCAGAGAAGACCTCATCGGAAAAGCTATGGATATCTGCCCCACAATGTTTGACTATCAGATTCACGCAGATAACGGCTCAATGTTCAATACTCCCCCCACCTACACAATCTACATCTGCAAACTCGTTTGCGAATGGCTCAAAGAAAACGGCGGCATTGACGCTATGCACAAAACAAATCTTAAAAAGGCTGAAATCCTCTATTCATATCTTGATTCCAGCGAAATGTTCTCTGCAACCGTAACAGATCCCGCGGACAGATCTTTAATGAATGTTCCTTTTGTTACAGGTGACGACGAACTCAATGCAAAATTCATCAAAGAAGCAACTGCAGCAGGCTTTGTTAACCTTAAAGGTCACAGATCCGTTGGCGGTATGAGAGCAAGAATCTACAATGCAATGCCCGTTGAAGGCGTTCAGGCTCTCGTTGACTTCATGAAAAAATTTGAAGCAGAAAACAAATAATTTTGGAGGTAACTTCCCATGTATGAAGTATTAACTCTCAACAAGATTGCAAAATGCGGTCTTGATAATCTTGACAATAACATTTTTACTGTAACTGATGAGGTTAAAGATCCTGATGCAATAATCCTCAGAAGTTTCAAAATGCACGACATGGAACTTGGCGACAACCTCAAATGTGTTGCAAGAGCAGGTGCAGGTACAAACAATATTCCAATTGAAAAATGCAGCGAAAAAGGTGTTGTAGTATTCAATACACCCGGTGCAAACGCAAACGCTGTTGCAGAACTTACCATTGCAGGTCTTCTTTTAGCATCAAGAAAAGTTACAGACGCTGTTGAATGGGCAAAAACCTTAAAAGGCGAAGGCGACAACATCGGTGGTCTTGTTGAAAAAGGCAAAAGCGCATTTGCAGGTCCCGAAATTCTCGGCAAAAAACTTGGTGTTGTAGGTCTTGGTGCAATCGGTGCTAAAGTTGCAAACATTGCAATAGCTCTCGGAATGGAAGTTATGGGATATGACCCCTACATTTCCGTTGATGCGGCATGGGGACTTTCAAGTCAGGTAAAAAAATGCAACGATCTTAAAGTTCTGGTTGCAAACTGTGACTATATTTCAATGCACATGCCATTAAATGACGGCACACGCGGAATCATTGGCGAAGAAATGTTTGAATGCATGGAAAAAGGCACAAGACTTCTCAACTTCTCAAGAGGAGAACTTGTGGATGCCAAAGCACTCAAAGCTGCCATTGAAAACGGAACAATCGCATCTTATGTTGTTGACTTCCCATCAGAGGAAACACTTGGTATGGAAAATGTTGTAAACATTCCTCACCTTGGTGCATCAACTCCCGAATCAGAAGACAACTGTGCTATTATGGCTGCAAAAGAGCTCTCTGATTTTATCAGATTCGGTAACATTAAAAACTCTGTTAACTTCCCCAATGTTGAAGCAGATATGGAAACAAAATTCAGAGTGACAATTGCTCACCAGAATATCCCCAACATGCTCAACACATTCTCTTCTATTTTTGCAAATGATAATATCAACATTGTTAATATGATCAATAAGAGCAAAAAAGATAATGCTTACACCATAATTGATGTTGATTCTGTTCCCGCAACATTGGAAGCAGAACTTAGTGCAGTTGAAGGCGTATATAAAGTAAGAATTATCGAAGCGTAAGCTGACAGAATTTTTAAACGTTATAATCCAAAAGGCGGATAAAATAATTCCAAAGAGTTATTTTATCCGCCTTTTTTATCTATATTCATGCTTTTTGCGTTCCGGATATTTTTTACATCCCCGAAAAGTTACTTTACAACTATTACCCTTACTCTTCCTCCCAATGCTGTACTGTTATCCGCTTTGAATGATATATGAGAATAGTTTTTATAGTTTTCTACAGCTTCCGACAGAGAAATCACCGAATAGTCTGAATTGCCGATAAGTTTATATACTGCAACATCTTCAGAAATTTTGAAGGTTTCTCCGTTTTTGAGAAGGATGTTTGTGTGTGTAATCTCTTTGACGGATGTTTCATGAGTATAGCCCACAGTGTCTATGTCAACACATCTTCCGCCGCTTATTGCCACCTGAACAATGCTTCCTTTTTTCAATCCTGAAATGTATCCTCCGCTGTAGGTGTAGGACTGGGAACCAACATCTATTGTGTAGGAACCCGATGCAGAAAAGCCTTCCGAGTTGGAGATTGCTGAAGTTACAATTCCATATGAGAATACATCACCTGTCACATTATTTAAAATCAGTTCTTTAACGACGCCGTTTTCCTTTTTGCAATAGAGAATTTTTGAAGACAAAAGATTAACCCCGTCAAGTCTTTGCAGATATATGTTTTTGTATACTGTGGGAAGTGATGTTTCATTATATCCAACATCAAGGATTTTCACATCTGAAGCCACCTTGGCATTTCCGATTGTAAGATTTTGCGCATCAACTTTTCCGCCAAGTTGACCCGATGAAGTATTTTTTGAAAGTTTTGCACCTTTTTCACTAAAGCTTACACTCATAATCTGGTTTATCCAGTTTTCATAATCTGCATCTGTTGCACAGTCGATATATGTTCCGTCAGGGAGAACAAGTCGTGCATAAACGGAAGTATATGGATCTCCGGCTGAATTCTTAAACTCTTTTATACCGGTTGAAACAAGGTATCCCACAAGATTCATGTCATGAGCCTTGTAGCTTGATGCAACTCTGCCGTTTCTTCCAAGGCAAATAGCAACCATATCTCCGTATGTTGCTCCAATGGCAAAGGCATTTCCTGTCTCTAAAGTATAGCTTGTTCCGGAAACAGTTATGGTTTCAGGAGCATCCATTGACGGAGAGGCATCTTCCAGAATCCCCACAATCCGTTTTCCGTATACAAATACAATATCAAGAGCAGGGCTGTAATACAATATATCATTTGATGCAATCTGCGATGCATCAACTTCTCTTCCGTCTTTCATAATCTTCGACTCTTTGCTTGCTTGAGGAACAGAAACATACCACGCAGCAGAACCTGTTGCAACAAATGGCCCCTCAAGAGAATCGGTGCTTATATACACATATTTCAGACGATTCTGATTGTCATAATATATTTGTGCCGTATCTCCAAGGGCAACGGATGAACTTGCATTAGAATAGGACATCTTGGTACCCGATGCATATACGGTTGCAGTATCGGGCACGTCAATGGCTTCAATACTGTCTTTTTCCATCACCGCAAGTCCCCCGGGGACTGCAGAATATATGACTTTTTCTATATATTTTCCGGAGTTTTTATTGAACATATTAACCTTTCCGGAATATATCAGAAGCTGACCTGATTTTCCGAGAAGGGTTTTGTCAAATGATGTTTCATCTATGGAAAATGTTCCTGCAGATGTGAGAATTCTACCTGACGGAACCGATGAATTTTCTGCGTTTGTAGCCATCAGAACCGCATCTTCATAATATTCATAGCCTGCAAGTTCAATACCTTTTGATTTTGAATCTTTTGAAACAGTACAAAGTGTGTTATACACAATCTGCGCCGCCTCATTTTTGCTCACATAATCATATGCACCCTTTTCCACGCCTTTTGTTATTCCCTTTGATGATGCTATTGCCATCTGGCTTGATGGCCAGTCTGAAAAATCAGAATCTGAATATCCGAGAATTTTGAGAGCAATTGTCAGAGCATCTGCCAAAGTTACCGGATTTTCAGGATAGAATTTAGAATCAGGATATGCAGACATAAGGGATTTTTCAACTGCAATTTTAATATATGGTGTTGCCCAGTAGTTTTGAGTTACGTCAGAGAAAATGGAAAGTTTTGTTCCGACAGAAACCATGGTTCTGTATTTTGATGACATAACTGCCATTTTTGCAAATTCACCACGGGTGATGGTTGACTCACCTTGGGGAATAATTCCGTTTTCTGCTCCGATTGCCCCCAATGAATTCATAAGAGCAACATGAGGTTCAACCACATTTTCCTCTTCTGTGTATTCACCCGAAAAAGACGATGCAGTTTCTTCTTTTTCTGTTATAACATCGGCAACACCGCCGCCTCTGCCAAGGAGAAGAACAATGTTATCACCTATGGAATATCCGCTTGCTGAACAGAGTTTTGAAAAAGCTTTTGCCGATTCTATTTTATATTCTTTTCCTCCAACGGTTACACTCTCGGGAGAGTCAATATTGGGAGTTGCTTTTGAATATATTCCGCTCACTTTCTTGTTGTATACAAATATACAGGAAAGCGAATTGCTGATATAGAGAATATCATTTTTCTTTATTGAAGACAGATCAGACCTGCTTCCGTTTCTCAAAACAGAAAAACTACCAAAATCACCATCTGAAGGAACTACACCGTCTGATGATACAGTGTGAGGACCGGAGAAATCCGATTTGTGAACCACAATATAATCAATTCCTCCGCCACTTGTTTTTCCGATTGTTATAATATCGCCTATGGAAAGAGATGTCTTGATTCTTCCAAATGTTGTTTTTTCTGTTTTGTCATAACAAACCGTATCATCGCTGCAATCAAGAGTGATTGTTGAACCATTGGCATACACGCTCACAAGTTCACTTCCGGCAGTAAGCACAGCATAGCGCACAGCCGTACCACCACCGGGAATAACTGCCACAAGATTATTATCGCTGTCTGTGAGAGCGGTACCTTTTGTTCCCACCAAAGACAAGTCAAAACTGTCGTTTATGGAATACTCTCCGCCGGATGTATACACCTTCCCCGGCAAAACCGCAGGAGTGTCTTCGTTTGATGCAACAACAATCACATCTTCCCCAAAGGAATAGCCCAATTTGGCAATATATTCGCCTGTGCCGTCTTTAGGTTTGGCGCTTAAAGTGTTAGTCAGAATTACAGAAACATCTTTTCGTGTGAGAAAATCGTCTCTGCCTTTGGCAATTCCGGAATTTAATTTCAACGAAATTGCCATTCCAAGCTGACCTTCGGGATAGGAAAAACCAAAGTCAGCATCTTCATAGCCAAGAAGACGCAAAGCAATGGTTACCGCCTGAGCATAGGTAATATTGTCATCAGGGCCGAATTTTCCGCTGGAATATCCGTTTATCATACCCTTTTCTGCCGCAACTTTAACATATGGTGCTGCCCAATGAGATGCTGTGCAGTCTGAAAAAACAGAGATTTTTGAGTCTTTGGCAACAAGTGTCTTGTACTCTGACAAAAGCACTGCCATTTTTGCAAATTCAGACCTTTTAACAAGATCATCCGGTCTCATATTTCCGTCGGGATCTCCGCTCAATACCTCCATTGCCTGAAGCACCTTCATAGAATCAGATGTTTCTATGACCGCTCCGAAAGACGGAAAAGAAGATATGGTAATTAAAAATATGAGACACAGAGAAATAATTTTCTTTATTTTCATACTTCCTCCTAATTTATATAATCAGTCGTATCTCAGTGCATCTATAGGATTAAGGCGTGAGGCTTTTTTTGCCGGGAAATAGCCAAATGCGATACCGATGAGAGCTGAAACCGTGAAGGATATAATGATTGCCGGTATGGAAACTGCCGCTTTCATATCCAGCATCCTGCACGCCACATAGGAGCCTCCTATTCCCAGTACAATTCCGATAACACCTCCGAGGCAACTTGTTGTAATTGCCTCAACAACAAACTGGCTCATAATATCCCAAGGTGTTGCTCCGAGGGATTTTCTTATGCCGATTTCTCTTGTTCTCTCGGTTACGGACACAAGCATAATATTCATTATGCCTATTCCGCCAACCAGCAAAGAAACAGCCGCAATTCCTGCAAGCATAAGAGACATGGTGGCTGTCATTTCATTGATGCTGTCAATCATTTCACTCATATTTGAAACTCTGTAGGCATTTGTGGAAGAAAAAACCTCCAAAAGATAGTTTTCTATTAGACTTTGGGCCTGGGATGACACCTCTTTTGATGCGGCATTGAAAATATATGTTCCCATGCTGAATCCTGAACTTATTTTCTGTGCCATTGTGTAAGGTATGAGGATCATATCATCCTCTCCTGCCTCTTTCCCGTCACCGGTCTCGTTGAGAACACCCACAATATAGAAACTGATTCCGTTTATTTTTATTTCTTCACCAAGAACGTTGGTTGTTCCGAAAAGTTCCTTGGCAATATATGTTCCCACAACACAGTTGCGAAGTCTGTATTCATAGTCAGCATATTCAATATCTCTTCCAAGGTCTATTTCTCTGCCTTTTATTTCAACATAATTTTCATTGACACCTGCAACAGTGGAAGGCTCAACATTCAAAGAGCCGTTTTTGGCAGATGTTCCTCCAACTGTTATGCCCGGAGACATTGAATTCAGAAGGTCGGGATTGTCATCCACAAGTTCCTGCATGTCATCTATGGACACACTTCTGTTGCCTCCTCGTCCCATTATGGACACATTTATTGTTGTTGCACCCATTTTTTCAAAACGTTCAACAATATCACCGGTAACACCGTTTACCATGCTTACAATTATTATTACTGCCGCAACACCTATGATGATTCCGAGCATTGTCAGTATTGCCCTCAATTTGGAAGACGACAAACTCTTCAGCGCCAGAATAAATGCCTGTTTCAGATTCATACTTCCTCAACCTCCTTTGTTTCATCAGAGATTATTTTTCCGTCATGAATTCTGACAACTCTCTTTATCTGGTTTGCTATTTGATTGTCATGTGTGATCAGAACGATTGTGGTTCCCTCTTTGTTCAGTTTTTTCAGAAATTCCAGAACATCCTGCCCTGTTTTTGAATCAAGAGCACCTGTTGGTTCATCTGCCAGAATTACCGGAGGATTCCCTGCAAGAGCCCTTGCAATTGAAACTCTCTGTTGCTGACCGCCGGAAAGTTGAGAGGGGAATTTATTGAATCTATCCGAAAGTCCTACTCTCTCCAATGCATTCATGGCAAGCTCTCGTCTCTTTCCCGCCTTAACACCCTTATAGAGAAGAGGAAGCTCCACGTTTTCCAGGATATTAAGTTTTGGAATAAGATTATATTGCTGAAAAATAAATCCAAGTTCTCTGTTTCTGATGTGGGCAAGTTCCTTTTCATTCATGGAACTTACATCACAACCGTTTAAAAAGTATTTTCCCTTTGTGGGAATATCGAGACAACCGATAATATTCATGCAGGTTGATTTTCCGGAACCTGACGAACCTACAATGGCAACGAATTCTCCTTGGGAAATATGAAGGGAAACACCGTCAAGAGCTCTGATTTCGCTGTCACCGTCAGAATATATCTTATATATATCTTTGATTTCTATCATAATTTTTTCCTCATCATATTATCTCATACCGCCTCGGTTTGCTCCGCCGGACATTGAACCGCTACGCATACCGCCACTCGGCATTCCTCTACCCATAGGCATACCTCCGCCCATAGGCATTCCACCACCCATTGGCATACCTCCGCCCATTGGCATTCCTCCCATCATTGCACCGTTTTGTGCAGTGGAAGCAGTTGTATCGGGAAGAAGAACAACATCTCCCTCTGCAAGGCCTGCTTTTATTTCAACAAAGGTTTCATCGGAAAGTCCGGGTTCTACCACTATTGCCTTATATCCGTCGGGAATATCCATTGCATCTATAATTGCCTGAATTCTGTCAGCGCCAAATCCTGCCATTGGCATAACATTTTCTCCGGAACTTTTGTCTGTTGTTTTTTTGCTGCTTTCAGATTTTTCTGTGGTTTTCTTCTGTGAAGGCTGTTGTACGACTTCGGGATTTTCAGGGGTTTCACCTTTTGGCATACCTTCAGGCATTTGACCTCTTGGCATTCCTTCGGGCATTTCACCTCTTGGCATACCTTCGGGCATTTCGACTTTTGGCATACCTTCGGGCATTTCACCCTTTGTCATTCCCTCGGGCATTTCGCCTTTTGTCATTCCCTCGGGCATTTCACCTTTTGATTCACCGGATGACGAGGCACTTTTTTCATCTGTATTCGGTTTGAATCCGCTTGGCATTCCTATGCTGTCGGGATCTATGCCTTCAGATTTCGAATCCTTGCTTACAAGCACAATATTTCCTCTTCTGAGAGCAGATACGGGAATCACAATAACATCTTCCACTTTTTCAATGACTACACTTGCAGAAACATTGAGACCGGGAATAAGTTTGTCATAGCTCTGATATGCCATGCCTGTCTGTTCTTCTTTGGGATTAATTGTTATCTTCACGGGATATGATGTCACACCATTATTTGAAGAACCAACAATGCTGATGTTTGTGACTTTACCTGTGAATATAACATTTTCAATGGCGTCTGCTACAATATCAACATCCATTCCAACCTGCATTTTTGAAATGTCAAGTTCGTCAACACTCATCTGGAACACAAGAGATGAAAGATCTGCTATGATTGCCATGGCAGAGCCTGTATTGCCATTTTCTATTTTTTCTCCGGCTTTTATATTTTTTTGAATGATTTTTCCTGTTATGGGAGCTTTTACAACATAATCTTCCAAGGATTCAAGAGCATCACTATACTTTTTCTCTGCGTCCGAAAGATTATCCCTTGTTTCGGATATGTCGGAAATGCTCTCATTTGATAAAACAGCAACAGTCTGACCGTTGGCTATTACATCACCCTTTATGATGTTTACTCTTTCAACCTTACCTGAAACTTCCGTATATATACTTCCCTTTCCTGCATATCTGAAAGTACCCTCGCTGCTGCATGCATAGTCTCCGACACTTGCAGTAGCATAGGCCCCTTCTTCAATTGCACCCGGATTGGGGACTTCTATTTCTGTGTTTACAACCTTTGCACCTACAGAATTCAAAACTGTACCTGATGAAACTTTTGTAACAGTTCCCGAAAGTGTTGTTCCGTTTGCAGAAAGGGTAACTGTCGCAACTGATGAATTCGGAACAAGATAGGGCGCATAGTCTGCAAGGAACTGAATTTCAAGAATCATGCTTGTATTGTCAATAACGTCTGCAACCTTGGTGTTTGAACCAACATTGTCGCCTTCTTGTATGTATACCTGAAATACCACGCCGCGAATTTTTGACTTTACCGTAAGATTGCTTATATCCTCTGTAGCGTTGTCATAGCTTCTTTTCGCCTTTGAAACAGAACTCTGGGCATTGTCAACAGCCTCATGTCCTGCCTCATCATCCATGCGATAGAGAATGTCGCCTTCGTTTACCATGTCTCCCTCTTCAAAATAGTCTGCCACAACCTCACCTTTTATGAGAGATGTGATGTCATATTGTTGAAGGGCTTCGATTGTTCCGCTACCCTCAATGACAGATGACACAGTTCCCACAGATGCCATTGCTGTGAGCATTCCTCCGACAGCTTCTTTTTTTCCAAAAATGGCTTTATATGCAAAAAAACTTCCTGCAATAATTGCTACAACCAGAACAATGGCAATTATTCTGATATGTTTTTTTGATAACTTTCTCTTTTTTTCTGTCTTCTCTTCAGATGCAGATACAATTACATCATCATTTTTTCGAAGTTTCAATTTCATAAACCCAACACCTCCGTATTATATCTTAAATTATAACTGTTTCATGTGACAAAAATATGTAATATATATGAATTTTTTGTAAATTTTATCACATCATTATATCTTCATAGCCAATATTTTATATTACAATTCCCCCGTTGGGACTTATTATCTGCCCTGTGACAAATGCAGCCTCATCTGATGCAAGATAGCACACAAGAGACGCAATCTCTTCGCTCTTTCCGATTCTGCAAAGAGGGGTTTCTTCTTTCAGAGCTTCAAAATCCTCCGGCGAAAGATGAGAATTCATATCGGTATCTATTACCCCCGGTGCAACGCAGTTGACGGTTATCCCGGATGGACCAAGTTCCTTTGCCAAAGCCTTTGTAAAGCCGATTACTGCCGCTTTTGATGCACTGTAGTGAACTTCACAGGACGCCCCGGCTATTCCCCATATGGACGAAAGGTTTATGATTCTGCCCCACTTTTTGGAAACCATGTGATCATATACACATTTGACGGTGTTGAAAACCGAGCCAACATTAACGTTCATCATTTTGTCCCACTCGTCTCTCTGGATGTCTGCAAAAAGTTTCTGTTCGGCAATTCCTGCATTATTTATAAGAATATCCACCCCACCAAAACTATTATGGATTTCAGTGAACAAATTTTCTACCGAATCAAAATCTGACACATCACATTTTTTTATGATTAAGTTTTTTCCGCAATATTTATTTTCAAGTTCCTTTGCTTTAATTTCGTTTTTCTCATAGGTTGCAACAACCCTATACCCTTTTTCCAAAAACATTTCGGTACACGCCTTTCCTATTCCTCTTGTACCACCTGTTATAAGAACTGTCAGCATAGTTTTCCCTCCGAGCCTTAAATAAGTATATTTCAATAATAACAAAAATCAGAATCTGTGTCAATTGTATTGATTTTTCAGATGCGGATTTTCTTCTATTAAAAAGTGATATTGATTATTCCTCAAAAAAATGATAGGATAAATACATAAGATTCATAATAAAATTTTAATAAGGAGAAACATCATGCTCATATATATGGTGCGTCACGGCGAAAGCGAAGCAAATGCAAAAAAAATTCATGCAGGATGGGCTCCCGTTCCCTTGACGGAAAAAGGGAAGGCTGACGCTCAAAAGGCAGGCAAAACCTTGAAAAAATTCTCTTTTGACAAGGTTTATTCAAGTGATCTTCTGCGTTCAATACAGACAGCAAAAATAGCCTTTCCTGGAAAAGAGGCAATGTTAACCGAATATCTTCGTGAAATCGATGTTGGTGACATTTCAGGAAAAAGTGCACAAGAGTGCACAAAAATATATGGTGACAGATATATAGAGAACAGGGCAAGCCACGATTTCCGTTTTTGTGGCGGTGAATGTCACGAGATGCATCTTGAAAGGGTCAAGAGATTTTTTGGAATGATACGTGATGAAGACAACGAAAAAGTTCTTGTGTTTTGCCATGAAGGAACAATTCGCTGTATGATTGAAATTTCGAGCAATGGTAATTCCCAAGAGCAGGAAATTCAAAATGGCGGTGTTTATGAATTTGAATATACAGACAGCAATTTTATATTCCGAGGCGAGGTGACAACCTGAATTATATCAAAATGGGGTGTAGAGTAATTCTTACGAACTACTCTACACCCCATTTTTTCGGATTCTTTATAGCAAACTTTTCAGATTATTTGCCCGATTGTACATATCTTTGAAGCATTGTGGCAACCTCTGCTCTTGTTGCCATATCTTTTGGATTCAAAGTACTTTCGGTTTTTCCCTTCATAATGCTATGTCCCACCGCCCAGTTCAGGGCAGAAATTGCATAGTCTGAAACAGACTCAACATCATCATATCCGAGATTTTCCTCAAGGCTTACAGCCATCATACCTTCATATATAGCATATCTGAATAGAATTGTGGCAATATCCTCACGGGTGATATTTACATCGGGTGCAAACTCATTTTCACTTACGCCATTCACAATTCCGTTTTGTTTTGCCCAGGAAACTGCATTGGCATAATATGAACCCATATCAACATCCATAAAGGGAATGCTTCTGTTTGTTGCAACTTCTCCGGCATGACGATACAAAACGGTTACAAGCATTGCTCTTGTGACAGGCAAATCAGGGCCGAACAAGCTTTCGGAAATGCCGTTCATAAGATTCGAATCGCACACATAACTCACAGAATCATAGTACCAGTCAGAAACAGCCACATCATCAAAAGTTTTCTTCACTTCACCGGAAGATTCGACGAAAGTTTCAGTTTCTTCCTTTTCATCTTTTTCTGTTTGAGTTTTTGAAGATGTATATCCGCCACCACCGCCGCTATTGCCTTTTGACGGTTTTTTATCCTCGGATTCCGTCACCTTCTCATATTCATTCTCAACAGATTGTTGTATGTCCGACTGCAATTTCTGCTCGTTTTCATCTATGAATTTTACAGCCTTCACAAAAACATCGCCATCTTCGAAAACATCTTCTGACATACCGAAACTATATGTTATTATATGTCCGCTTTTTTCCAGAGGCTCAATGCTTGCCCAGTTCACACGAATGCAATCTTCGCCATAGCTTTCATTCACAAAATGCATAGTCTGCTCCAAAGACTTGCCAACCTCATGTTTTTCAAGGGAAAGCCTTGATGTATTATAACTAAGATCAACACTTCCTCCGCATATGTTCGCATCACCATCATATTCAATTGCGACAGTTACCATTCCGTCTTTGGCAACAGTATTGACACTAATGGTTACGCTCCGGGTCTCATCTGCCATAACTGACACAGATGCCATTATGCATATGCAAAGAAGCATCAAAAACAATAATTTTTTCATGGGATTCCTCTTTTTCATTAAATTCTCAACTCTTCAGCTTTTGACAATGGTATCAGCGACACAACATTGCTCCATATCATTACTTTTGCGCTATCAAATTCACAATCGTCAATCAGAATTTTTGAACAGCCGTTTTCTGATATGTCACCAAACCCAAATCCTGCCATTTTGTTGCCCTTATACAATGCAACCACAACAGTTCCGTGTTGGGGACTGTTGAAAACAGAACTTTCAAAAATCAAAGTTCCCTCTTCTTTTTTGTAGGATGTTGAAGTGATACAATCCTCAATGCCACACAAAATGGCAACGCCGCCGTTTTCATATGAACCCCTGATTGAATCCATATTTTCATCATACAGACTTAATTTGCCAACAGTAAAGGGAGCAAAGGTTTTTGAAGGGTCAATAACCTTAAATGATATATTGAGGATTTCTCCCGAAACGGTCATGGGCAAAATTCCTGCCCATGTGAGTTTTATCACGTTTTGTTCAAATTTTTCATTCAAAGCAGGAGTTCTTCCGTTTAATGCTTCGCCAAATGAAGCACCAACAATTTCAACAGCGGTGTTGTCGTATACTATTTCCACACTTCCTCCGCAAAGCATTGAATTCTTGTCAATTGTTACGGACAAAACACCTTCATCGCTGCTCTTTACCTTTCCGATGCTGACAAAAGGCATCATTGCTTCTTCCTGTACAATGTCGAGAGTTGCCCTTTGACTCTGAACTACCAATGCTTCGCTGTTTTCATCATATAATGTGGCACTATTTATGGAAAACTCCACAGTTCCCTCATAACCTTCAACCACATCAAAAACAAGTTTGAAAATTTCTCCCTTTTCGCTAACCGCCGCTATTCCTGCCCAGGACACCTTCAATGTGTTACTTGTGTATGAAAGATTACTTGTCACCGTGGCACCGGTAAGCAAAATCCCTTTGCTGACTGAAACGGGAATCAATGCGGCATCATCATAGGAAAGAACAAAGTTTCCGCCGCCGCAAGAGGTGTCTCCGTCAAACCTTATGCTGACACTAACCATATCGCCGTTGTTTTCGGGAATCATTTCAAGATATGTATTTTTCACATTAACCTTTGCACTTGCAGGCTGAGCTTCAACAACATTTGAGTCATAGTCATACAGTCTGAGATTTTCAATGTTTACATTCAAATCCCCTGATGGAGCACCGTCTTTAACCATAAATTCTACCGCTATCAGAGTTCCTGATTTCCCAACAGGTGTGAGCCCTGCCCATGTTACTCTGATTTTTCCGGTATCATACTTTGTATTTATGACAGGCAAAACATTTCCAAACACGTCTCCTGCCTTTGTGCCTGTGACCATTAAATATTCGGAATTGTACACAATATTAAAGTTTCCGCCACACACATTGTCGGCATCCTCAATACTGAATATCACTTCAACCTTTTCACCAATCTGGGAACATATGGTATTTCCTTCTATCTTCACAGTCGAAGATGCAAATGCTTGAAAAGGCATATATAATGCGGCAATGCACATAAGCAGGAGTATACTTAGATGCTTAATCATATATCGCATATAATACCTCCTATTCAACCATCTCCACAAGACCTGCGTTAAATTTCAAAATCCATATAGCATCTGCCGCATCTATTGCTCCGTCTCCATTGACATCAGCAATTTGTTTTTGTGCTGATGTAAGAGTTACAAGTCTTACATCCGACTTCAACACAAGCAACGCATCTGCCGCATCAATGTCACCGTCATAGTTGACATCACCTTTCAGGGCAGTTGTGCTGACAGTTACAATACATTCAGCCTTGAATCCACCGTCTTGTGTTGTGGCTGTAATTGTTGCTGTTCCAAGACCTACTGCTGTCACCTTACCGCTTGAGCTTACTGTTGCAACAGCAGTATTCGAAGAAGACCACTTAACTGTTTTGTCAGTTGCATCATATGGCATAATTGTTGCCACCAATGTATTTGTTCCGGGAATTGCCAATGTGAGGGCTTCTGCGCTGATGCTTATTCCTTCCACATCAATGGGTTGTGGTTCAACAACAACAGTACAGGTGTTTGTGTAGCCACCTTCTTCGGAGGTTACACTAATGGTCGTTGTACCAATGCCGTTGGCTGTTGCCAAACCGTTTTCATCAATTGAAACAATGGAACTGTCTTTACTATCCCAGATTACGTTTGTGTTTGTTGCATTTGAAGGAGTTATGATTGCTTCAAACTGCATATCATCTCCAAGATACATGGTTGCGGCATTTGTGTTGATTGCCACACCTCTCACTGCTGTTGAATACTCAGGAACACGCACGTGACACTCAGCTGTAAATCCTCCGTCCTCGGTTGTTGCAGTAATTATCGCCTCACCATGACCAACACCGGTCACTTTTCCCTTGGTGCTGACAACTGCAACGGTTTCATCTGAACTTGTCCAGATTATTTTTTGATTTGTTGCATCTTCGGGAGTAATTGTTCCATTCAGTTGAATGCTTCCCTCATAGGCAACAATTGCCTCGTCTTTATCAAGAGTTATTCCCGTCACTCTTATGGCAGGAACAACTGTTATAACACAAGAACTTGTATGTCCTCCGTCCGCACTTTTAGCAGTTATGGTTGCCGTACCAACCGAAAGACATGAAATATTTCCGTATGAGTCCACACTTACAACATCAGAATTTGATGAAGTCCATGTAAGATTCTGATTTGTTGCATAGTCAGGGATGAAACTTGCCACAAGTGTTGTGTTCACGCCTTCGTTCAAAGTGATTGATTCATAATTAAGATATATATTTTCAACAGGTGCATTGTCACGGGAGAGTGTATATCTGAAGGTCTTTGTGTTCGTTGCAGGGCATACTGTGTCTGACGGTGTAACATGGAAATAATACGTTCCGTCTGCAGTTGCCACATATTTTATTATATGATTGCTATCGGAAATATACCAATACCCTTTGCTCACATATTCCTCTGTTTCGGCGTTATAATAATAGATTTTGCAGTAACCTCTTTTATTTGAATTTAATGGACCATATCCTGATGAATATATGTTTATGGTGTCACCGGCAGTTACGTTCTTAATCTCAAAACAGTCTGCGTCGTTGCGGCCGTTTAATGTATAATATATGGTCTGATTTGCAACGGGTTTTATTGCATTGGCATATGAATCCGAGTTTTCATGACTGTCGGGTTCTTCTATGTCATACTTAATTGTAATCGGATTTAAGACAATACCATAGTCAGAATAATTGTGTACTGATACTTTAACATAGTATTCTCCGGCTTCTTTCACCTTGTAACTTCTTTGGTAGACATTTGATATACCATTGACATAATCTATCGTGCTTGCGCTGTCGCCATAGACTTCAAAATCCTTGCCGGAAAACAACCGGTATGAAATGTGTCCGCCTTTTGCTTCAAAACCGTCAAAGGTTAATTTTATGGCTTCATCTTTGTTTGCAGTTATTTTAAACCAGTCAACATCATTGTGACCTGTCAAAGTGAAGGCTTTATTTATGCCCTCCTGCAGCGCAGTCGCAGTTTTCCATGTGTTATTATACTCGTGTTCGTCAGGTTCTATAATATTATAACTTACCATCAACGGTTCACATACCGTGTCAGGGCTTTCATAAATTCTGATTTTAACATAATATACACCCGGATTCTTCACCTTGTAGTGTCTGTGATATGCACTACTGATGCCGTTAACATGGTCAAATGAACTTGCGTTGTCTCCGTATTTTATGAAATCTTCTTCGCTATACATTGAAACGCTGATAGCTTTTGTATTAACTTTGAATCCTGTGAAATTAAACTGTATTGCCTCATCGGGATTTTTTACGTCAATCTTAAACCAGTCAACATCATTATACCCATGTAATGTATAGGGTTTGTCAACATCCTTTTCCAATAAAACCGCATTTTTCCATGTATCGTTATTTTCATTTTCGTCAGGTTCAATTGCAGTATATTTTATGGTAAGATACTCGGTTATGCTTGTTTTCGACTCATAAAGTGATACTTTTATATAATATTTTCCGGGATTTGTCACCTTATATTTTCTTTCAAAACCACTCCCGATGCCATTAACATAATACATGGATGATGCATTTGAACCATACTTGTTCAGGCTCTCACCACTCCACAAACTGTAATTGATAGATGCAGATGAAGGTTCAAAATTTGAGAAATTCAGACAGATTGCCTCGTCGGGATTGTCAACATCAATCTCAAACCAATCCACGTCTGTGTCTGCAGGCAAATTGAACTGAAGGTCTTCGCCTTCTGCAAGAGGTGTTGCTGTTTGCCATGTATTGTTGGCTTCATTAAAATCTTTCTTTCCCGTTCCGCCAAAATATGTGATTTTCAATGTGTTTTCTGCAATTTTTCCGTCTTCAACAGAAATTTTCACATATTTTGTTCCGGTGTTGATAAAGGAAGCTGTTCGCGTATAATATGAGCTTGTTGTAGCTTTAAACACATTATTTTCCGTGTTACCGTCATACAAAACAACATTTATGTCGTTTGAATAGTCTGTTTCAAAGCCTTCAATTGTTAAAGTTATGGTTTCGTTTTCCAGAGTTGTGTCAAAACAGAACCAGTCCACATCGTTTCTTCCCGACAATGTGAACTCCATGGGAACACCGTCTGTTAAATATGTTGCATTCTCTTTTGTCTCGTTGTTTTCGTTGGCATCGCCTTCAACGATTTCATAGCGGATTTTCAACGACTTTTCATTCCACTCGCTGCTGTCATACATAACAACCTTAACATAATAATCCCCGGCTTCATCCACTTTGAAATTTCGGGACATATTGGTGTAAAAGTTTGTATATGAATCTACATATCCCGTGTTTCCGGCTTCGAGACTTGTGCCTTTGTAGAGATAATAAGAAATATCATTCACGGTATAATCAAAATTGCTCATTACAAGTTTAATGGTATCTGTGTCGTTTGGAACATAAATTTTGAACCAGTCCACGTCGTTTTGAGCGTTTAGTGTGTAGCTGCTGTCAACATCGCATATGAGTTCCGTTGCATTTTGCCATGTGTCATTACTTTCATAACTGTCAGGTGCAATAACGGTATATGAAATGTTGATATCCTTTTCCAGCACTTTGCTATTGTTATTCAAATACACCTTTACATAATATGCTCCCTCTTCCGAAACCTTATATGTTCTGGTGATATCGGTCGAAAATGAACCTACTTGTTGCAGATGGGACGGGTTTGAAAGTGTTTCAAGATCTGTCCCTCTGTATAATCTGTAGTATATGGCATTGGATGTTGCATCAAATCCATCAAATGAAAGCTTAATTGCTTCATTATCATTTTCCACATCAATTCTGAACCATGCAACACTACCGGATAAGGGCAAATTGAAGGCAGTTTTATCGCCAATAACAAGATGTGTTGCCTCCTCCCAGGTGGATGCTGCAAAAAGTTCCATTGCATCACCATTTTCTTCATTAAATACCATATCTTCCTGTGCCGTAACAGCAATTGTATTGCATATCAGCACAAAAAAACAAAGCATCAATGCTGTGATTTTTTTCATCATGTCAATTCCTCCGATTTTGATTTTTTACGGTGTAAAAAATGTACACACTTAGTTCCGATTATATACCTATATCATATTTTTGTCAATGAATTTAAGCAGAGACATACAAAGACAATCAGAAAACTTCAGCAAAGGGTTTTCTCTGATATTTCCCAATAAACATCACCCCTCTTTTCTAACATCACAACAGTCAAAATAAAACTATAAAGTTGCCCCAAGAGTATTTTCGCCGTCAGTTTGTCAAATTTTGCTTTCAAAAAGCAATTTAAGCCGTTTTGGACAAAAATTGAGCGTGTTCAGCCATTGAACCGCCGTGCAAATCTGATATTATATTATTATGAATACTAAAAAGGACGGAGGTGTCACATGAAAGTCAGCATTGAAGAATTGGGAAACATAGATTTTGTTGTAACTTCGGTAAGGTCTCAACTTCACATCTGGAATGAAGATACAATTTTTGACTACGAATCCACGGGAAGAGTTGGAAATTTACTGTATTACAATCTCAACAATGAAATTGACTATCATAAAGACGGAACAAAAATTTGCACGGTTTTTGAAAATGACATCCTATTTCTGCCGTCAGGCTCAAAATACACTTCGAAAGTCAAAGGTTCGAAAGGTACTGCAAGAGGAATCAGCATTGTTTTTGAAATTGCCACCCGAAACAGAGAACCAATTGATATAGATACACAATCTTGTGTTTTGATAAGTGACAAAGAAAGATATTTCTATGAAAAGTTCCACAATGTGTACCTGTCCGATGCCACCACCTATAAAAATTCCATTTCTCTCAATTTGAATTTCTACAGTCTTCTCTATGCCCTTTCTATGACCAATTCAAAAAAGAAAGGACACAAAGGAAACACTCCCGACATTTTCAACGCCATTCACGCATTGGAATGCGCTCCCCACATCAACTACAAAAATGAACAGCTTGCCGACTTTTGTTATATGAGCATATCCACATTTTTGAGAAAGTTCAAAACCTATTCAGGAGGAATGACACCTCTTCAGTATCGCAACAACGTGAGAATCACACGGGCGGAGGAGCTTATAAACACGTCTCTCACTCTCGACGAAATTGCGGTGAGACTCGGATTTTATGATGGTGCCCATCTGTGTAAGGTGTATAAGAAAATGAAAGGCACAACCCCGAAAAAGAAAACATGATTTGAAAAAACACACGATTTTTTCATCATAAAAGAGATTAAAAAGGATTTAATGAATTTAATCTATTGACTTTATGAAAAAAAAGTAGTATAATTAACCAAATGAATATTGGAGGTTATGACAATGAAACATATTAAAACAATTGAAACACGCAACCTTTGCGAAAGTATAAAAAATGGCGGCTGCGGCGAATGTCAGACATCTTGCCAGTCTGCTTGCAAAACAAGCTGCGGTATAGCTAACCAGAAATGCGAAAGCAACAAGAAAGAAAAATAAGAAAATATAGGGAATGTAAAAAAAGCCCGGACCGAAAAAAGGCAATAATAATGCAAAGCATTATGTGCTGATTGGTCAGAAATTTTAAAATTATGCAACAACGGTTGAAAAATATCTTATTCAAGATATTTTTCTTCTATAATAAGCCTTTTTTCTATTGACCAATCTCACCCTTGCAGTACCCTTGTACAGCTTCGGACTACCGTGCCAATCGGGATGAAACCCGATTGGCATTCGATTTGTCAATTCTGAATCTTTTTTTCCTATTCCTTGCGGCGATGTAAAAATGAGATTTTTTACATCGTTTTTTTCTGATAATTCCTATTGATAAGGGAGAAATATTATGATACACCAATATAAATTACTGGGACAAAACATTGTTTTAGATGTTTGTTCAGGCTCAATTCATGTTGTTGATGATGTGGCATATGACATCATCAGCATGATTGAAGAAAAAGATAAAGATACCATCATGAAAGAGATGGTTGAAAAATATGACGGAAAAGACGGAATCACAAAAGAAGACATCAAAGAATGTTACGATCAGGTTGAAAGCCTTATAGATGACGGAAAACTTCTTGCTCCTGACACTTTCAAAGAAGCGGCAGGAGACCTGAAAGCAAAAAGCAAAGGAATCATAAAGGCTCTTTGTCTTCATGTTGCTCACACTTGCAACTTAAACTGTGAATACTGTTTTGCAAGTCAGGGGAAATATCACGGCGAAGATGCCCTCATGAGTTTTGAAACCGGAAAGCGTGCCATAGATTTTCTCATTGAAAATTCAGGAACAAGAAAAAACCTTGAAGTGGACTTTTTCGGCGGAGAACCTCTCATGAACTGGGAAGTTGTCAAAAAAATTGTTGCCTATGCAAGAGAAGTTGAAAAGGACAAAAACAAAAACTTCCGCTTCACCCTCACCACCAACGGAATGTTAATTGATGATGAAGTTATAGAATATTCAAACAAAGAAATGCACAATGTTGTTCTCTCTTTAGACGGCAGAAAAGAAATTCACGACCGCTACAGAGTTGACTATAAGGGCGAGGGAAGTTTTGACAAAATTGTTCCCAAGTTTCAGAAGTTTGTTGAAAAAAGAGAGGGCAAAGGCTACTATATGCGCGGAACTTTCACCCATGCAAACCCCGACTTTTTGAAAGACATTGAAAAAATGCTTGAGCTTGGATTCACCGAACTCAGCATGGAACCCGTTGTGGCAGCTCCAAGTGCTCCCTCTGCTTTGACAAAAGAAGATCTGCCCATAATTTTTGACCAATATGAAAAACTTGCATCTTTGATGCTTGAAAGAAAAAAAGAGGGAAAACCCTTCACCTTCTATCACTACATGATAGACCTTACGGGCGGCCCCTGCATCTACAAAAGAATTTCAGGTTGCGGTTCGGGAACTGAATATATGGCAGTTACACCATCGGGCGACCTTTATCCCTGCCATCAGTTTGTTGGCGAAGAAAAGTTCAGACTGGGAAGCGTTTTTGAAGGTGTTACAAACGAAAACATTCAGTCAGAATTTGAAAGATGCAACGTTTATTCAAGAAAAGAATGTGAAAACTGCTGGGCAAGACTCTATTGCTCGGGAGGATGCAGTGCAAACGCATATCATGCAACGGGAAAAGTTGACGGCATATACGAATATGGATGCGAGCTTTTCAAAAAGAGAATGGAATGTGCCATTGCACTTGTAATTGCAAATATGGAAGAGGATGAATAATGAACACCCCCATAATTGATTTTTTGGAAAAATATGCAATGTCCGGCACAATGAGACTTCATATGCCCGGTCATAAGGGAAGATGTTTTCTGGGTCCCGAAAAATTTGATATAACAGAGATAAAAGGAGCAGACTCACTCTATGATGCAGAGGGCATCATAAAGATGAGCGAGGATAATGCATCATCTCTTTTCACCTCTCACACTCTCTACTCTGCCGAGGGCTCATCTCTTGCCATAAGAGCAATGCTCTATCTTACCCTTTTACACGCAAAGGAAACGGGCAAAAAAAGAGCTAAAATTTTGGCAGGAAGAAACGCCCACAAAACCTTTATTTCAGGGATATCCCTTCTGGATATTGATGTGGAATGGATTTTCCCCGAAAGTTCTTCTTCCTATCTGACCTGCAATTTTTCCTTGGAAGAGTTGGACAAAACCTTGTCCCATGACGAATTTTGCGCAGTGTATGTAACAAGTCCCGATTATCTTGGCAATCTGTGTGACATAGAAGAAATTTCCAAAATATGCAAAAAACACGGCGTGCTTCTTTTGGTTGACAACGCCCACGGAGCCTATCTTAAGTTTTTGCCTCAAAGTCTTCATCCTGTGGATTTTGGTGCAGACCTTTGCTGTGATTCAGCTCACAAAACATTGCCTGTTTTAACCGGTGGGGCATATCTTCACATATCAAATGATGCTCCGTCATATCTTTTGGAAAAAGCAAAATATGCCCTTTCCCTTTTTGGAACAACGAGTCCGTCTTATCTTATAATGGCATCTCTTGACCATGCAAATGAATATATATGTGACGGATACAGAAAAACTCTTTCGGATTTTTGCAAAAAAATTGAAAACACAAAGGAAATCTTAATTCAAAACGGATTCAATCTTTTGGGCGATGAAGTTTTAAAAATAAGTATTGATGCAAAAAAATATGGATATGAGGGTACGGATTTTGCCGATATTTTGAGAACATCGGGAATTGAATGTGAATTTTCGGACAGAGATTTTGTTGTTTTCATGCTCTCTCCCGAAATGTCGGATTCAGAACTTGAAAAACTCCAAAACGCCCTTTTATCAATTCCTCAAAAGATGGAAATAAAAGAAATGTCGCCTTTGATTTCAAAACCCGAAAAGGTTATGACACCAAAGGATGCCACTTTTTCGAAATCGAAAAGACTCGAAATCGAAAAGTGCGAGGGCAGAGTTTTAGCTTCTCTTTGTGTCAGTTGTCCCCCTGCGGTTTCATACATTGTATGCGGAGAAAAAATTGACAAAAATGTAATTTGTACGGCGAAGTATTATAACACTAAATTTTTTGATGTGGTAAGTTATGAATAGTTTGTGGATTTTATTTATTTTTATATACAGTTTTCTGAAAGGTTCAAGAGACGCCATGAAAAAGGCGGCTCTAAAGAAAAGTTCACCGGATGAAATTCTTTTCTTCTATTCCCTGATTGGATTCATTCTCATTCTCCCCTTTTCAGAAAATGCCTTTCAGACTCCCGGCATATATATTTTCTATTCATTTTTAAAAGCCCTTATTGTTGCAAGTTCATGGATGCTTGCTTTTGTGGCGCTGAAAAAAATGACCGTAAGTTTGTATGGAATAATGGATATGTCAAGGATGGTCTTTTCAAGCCTTCTCGGGGTATTTGTTCTGGGAGAGGAAATGACCTGGGCAAAGGCTCTTGGTATTGTTATTGTAACAGCAGGTCTCCTTTTGGCAAACTCAAAATCCGATTCTCCAAAAGGAAGAGTAAGCGTGACTGTCCTTATTGCCGCACTACTGAACTGTATACTCAATTCAATATCGGGCACAATGGATAAGGTGCTTATGAAATCAATGAAAAGCGACCAGCTTCAATTCTGGTTTATGTTTTTCCTTTTGCTTTTGTATGTTGTAATTTTAATTGCGAGAAAAGAAAAGGTTTCAATCTCCACTCTCAAAGGGAACTACTGGATTCCCATTATGAGTCTTTCCCTTGTTTTCGGCGACAGACTTCTTTTCATTGCAAATGCGTCCCCACTAAGTCAGGTGACTGTTATGACGGTTATAAAACAGTCTTCGGTTTTTGTGACTGTTCTCACGGGATGGCTGTTTTTTAAGGAGAAAAACATTCTTTTCAAGACCCTATGTGCAATAATTATACTTTCGGGTATAATGATATCTGTAATATGGGGATAAAAAACTATTGACTAAAGGAAATTTATGTAATATTATATATGTATCAAAAAGAAAGAGGTAAAAAAATATGGTATTTGAAAAAGTTAAAGAAATCATTGCAGATCAGCTTGGCGTAGAAGCAGACGAAATTACTGCTGAATCCTCCTTCATTGAAGATCTCGGTGCAGATTCTCTCGACATCGTGGAATTAATCCTTGCGCTCGAAACAGAATTTGACCTTGAAATTCCCGAAGACGAGGCTGAAAACGTAAGTTGTGTCGGCGACGTTGTTGACTACATAAAAGCTAACAGCTGATTTTACCAGAAAATTCTTCACCGGTGGTGATATGATGCCTGAACTTGGCGAATTTGAAAAATTGCTTGGCTACAAATTTAAAAATATCTCTTATCTGAAAAATGCTCTCACCCACACTTCATACATTAACGAGCACAAAAATCTCCCCCATGGTTCAAATGAACGAATGGAATTTTTGGGTGATTCTGTCCTCGGTCTTTCGGTAAGTGAATTTTTATATAAAAATTACAAAAACCGTTCAGAGGGTGAACTTTCAAAAATAAGAGCTTCTGTTGTATGCGAAGATTCTCTCGCAAAGTTGGCATCTTCACTTCATCTGGGTGAATATCTTCTGATGGGAAAAGGCGAAAGCCTTTCAGGCGGAAGTCTGAAGCCCTCCCTCACTTCCGATGCAATGGAGTCGGTCATTGCCGCCATATATCTTGATTCAGGATTTGATACTGTGAAAAAAATGGTGCTTGACTGGCTTAAAAACGATATTATTGAGGCAGTTGACCACAGAGGAAGAGAAACCGATTACAAATCGGTTCTTCAGGAATATTGCCAAAGCAGAGGTTATGTCCCCGTATATACGATAGTATCCGAAAGCGGACCTGACCATAGCAAAACCTTTGAAACAAAAGTTGAAATTGCAGGCGGTAAAAGTGCCACGGGAATTGGCTCAAACAAAAAGAAAGCACAGCAGATGGCAGCAAAAGCCATGCTGGATGAATTGAATGTGAAAATATAAAAATGCAATTAACAAATGCACAAATTTTCAGATACAAATTAAGCCCGAATATACAAGTAAATTGAACTTGATATTCGGGCTTTTTGTATTATTATTTTTTTATATATCTTTGATTTCTGCTTTGGGGTTTATCGGGAATAGTCATTTGTATGAGATTAAGCTTCAGTGCCGGATGAATATAATGCCGCCTTATGGTTTCTTTTGATTTAAGAGCTAATTGCTCCATAAGTGATGCTAAAGTGTATGGCATATCGTATTCCATTACATCAAGAAGTTTTTTTACATACTCTGAAACATTCTCATTAGATAATGAAATCTGCTGTGAAAATTCATCGAGTATTTTATCAATCTGTTCTAATATAAACAGAATAAATGTATTGGAACTTCCTTCTGTATGGCATTTGGCAATAGTTTCATAATATTCATTCTGGAACTTCTCAATTTGACTTTCTATCGGTATATATTCAAATATCGGATTCCATTTTGTCAAAAAAACGCTGTGCCATAACCTTGCCATTCTTCCGTTACCATCAGAAAATGGATGTATGAACACAAACTCATAGTGAAACACAGCCGACATAATAAGCGGATGAACTTCTTCTTTGCTGCGAGAAAGCCAATCAAAAAGATTTTCCATAAGTTCAGGAACCATTCTTGCAGGTGGCGCCATAAAGATACATTTATCTCCGCTGAAAACCCCTTCCTCACCACTGCGAAACCCTCCGGACTCATTCACAAGATATTTTGTCATTATGCCATGAAAGGCTTTCAGTTCATTTACATCAAATGGATTTATTTTGGAAAGTTTCTCATAAGCGTCATAGGCATTTTTCACTTCCTGAATTTCTTTCTTTTCGCCTAAAACTGTTTTCCCGTTAATAACATCCCTGACCTGACCTAAGTCAAGGGAATTAGCTTCTATTTTCAAAGAAGAATGTATTGACTTGATACGATTGTTTTTTCTTAGGTGCGGCCTTGCCTGCATATTGTTTATAACACCAATTTTCCCCACCTTTTCAGATATGCGTGAAACAAGGGTGAGCATTTTGTTTGTTATATTAAATGGCGGTGTATAGATTTCCACAAAATCACCTCTCATAAGTATTATCTTGCGTACTATCTTAATTATACTACATATTTTTGAAAATATCAATATGTCAAAGAGAGTATTTATATTTCCCACAAAAAGCAGGCTGAGCCTGCACCCAAGTCGCGGGCGTAATTTGATATACATCTTATCTCGCGAACTAAATTCTGCGTAATTTCCTATACAGCAAAAAATAAGGCGTAAAAATCCATTTGAATTGTTTTACGTCCCGTTTTTGTGTCTTTCAAAATAAAAATTTAATAAAAAATGCTGATCAAAAATCGTTCAGCATTTTTTATTGTTTATGTATTAAAATGTTATCCAAGAAGCGAACTTACTACGCTACCCACCAAGCCTTCTGATGATGTTTTAGCAGGTTCTGATGAACTGTTGCTTTGATCCATCAATGTACCATAAGCAACGGGCGCCATTAAAACCCTGCCTGTTCCTCTATACACATTGACAAAACCCTCACCACTAACCAATGAACCAAGCATAGATTTAGTAGATTTCTCTACAGTAAAATGTAAATCCTTACTCCATGCTATTGCCATATTTCCATCTATTCTCAATTCGTCATTATCGAGAATTATTTCTATCAGTTCTTCTCTTGGAACTGAACTTTCAAGCACCGCTATACCTTGTCCCGAAAGAGATAAATTAAATAAACCCTCTCCGCCAAGTAATGCAGATGACGCATTAGTTCTGGAAACAACCTCTTCCTTTATGGATGAATCACACGCCAGAAATAATCCGTCATCCAAAACCATTCCATTTCCCCAAGTTGAAATATCTTCCAATATTATATACTTATATGTAGGCTCAAACATAACATATCCGTTTCCTTGATATACTGGTTTAACTGTAGATTCTCCGGTCACAAGACCTTTCAACGCTTTACCAAGAAAATCTTTTGCACCTTTAACACCCGAATCCATCGTTATATTTCCTGCAGTCCACTGCATCGCCCCTGCCTGAACCTTAACTGAATTTCCGTTAAGATTACACAGAACCTGTCTTTTCTTAAAATTCATCTTATTCATAAAGTATGCAACCGAGGCAGATGCCGGCTCAACGCTCAAATCCTTTTGATATTCAAACACCTCATAACAACCAAGTTGAGCTATTTTTTCAATATTTTTGTTATCCTGTAAATTATTTACTTGAATCATTAGTAACCTCCGATAAATTTTATTAATATAATTATTACTTATATGGTAATAATTATATTAATTTTATCATATTTA